>NZ_ABCK01000020.1 GCF_000170755.1 Lentisphaera araneosa HTCC2155 | reverse complement strand
ATTAAGTGTACCTAAAACCGCGTGTAAAGTCGTTGTTTTACCCGAACCCGTAGGCCCTACCACCAACATAATGCCGTGAGGGTTTTTGAGGAGGTCAATTAATTTACTTTCATTACTGGGAGAAAGCATCAACTTATCAAATGGTAAAGGTTCACCCTGTGCCAAGATACGAAGAACGGCCGATTCACCATTAACAACTGGAAGAGTCGCAACACGAAGTTCTAGAGTTGAACCCTGGAATCGTAAGCCCATCTTACCATCCTGAGGCTTCCTTTTTTCGGCGATATCCAGATTAGATAGAATTTTAATACGTGAAAGAACCGCCCCCATTAGCTGGGCAGGGATATCAAATACTTTTCGGCAAACACCATCAATACGGAAGCGAACTTCACCGGGGCGCTTACCTTTGTGTGGCTCAATATGAATATCCGAACAACCATCCATTGTGGCACGCACGATAATCTTATTCACCAACTGAATGATTTTTGATTCTTCTTTCGAGTCGAGAATATCACCATCCTCATCATCAGGACCAGCCTCATCAGCACTAACTGATGCACTCTCACCATCCATGATATCATCGAGTTGGCCGAAAGCTTTTAAACGCTCTTCTTCTTTGGAACTTAAGCCTAAGTATTGATCGATATCTTCTCGAAAAGCAACATGGAAGTCGTAGTACACCGCTTTAACGATATTTTGAATTTCCATAATAAGTTCTTCATTGGCTGGATCAGCCATCAATACGACAGCATGCTCGCCATCGTTCATGACGGGTACCCAACTATTACTTGCTAAGAAACCTACGTTAAGGTTTTCAATCAATGAAGGATCTAGCTCAAAGCTGGGATCAAAAGGGTGATAAGGAACTTGGTAGAAATCAGAAAGTGCATTACCCAAATCTGCAGCATTAACGCTGAATTTATTCTTCAATACTGACGCAAGAGGCACCCCTTCATCATTAGAGATCTCTTCAGCTGCCTCAAAAGTCTCTACACTGATAACCCCTGCTTCAACTAATTGGTCAAAAGCTCCACGACTACTCTTTAATTCGTAACGGAAGTTTTCTGAAACAACTTTAGCAAACTCTACCGTTCTGAAATAAGTTTCATCTGGGAAGGCACCACCATCAATATTATTGATAACCTGGAACACACCATAGAGTTTATCCTTATGGATAATGGGAACCATTATCATAGCTTCCGACATATAGCCCGACGATCTATCGTAAGCATCATCGAACCTTAAATCTGGATGCACACTCTCAAGGTATTCAGAATCATAGGCGTCATCAACCATCAATGCTTGACGAGTCATCGCAACATAACCAGACAAAGATGAAGGTGACATATAAAGACGAATTTCATCTACTGAATCAGAAGACGTTCTATACCAAGAGACAATCTCTTTATCGTTTTCGTCTTTTTGGAAAATGGTGAAACGTTCTGCACCAAAAATATCAAGTAGATCCGCTTCAATTTCCCAAAGCGTATCCTCTAGCTTATCAGCTTCTTGAAGTCGTTCGACAACTTCTTTAAAACGTAACTCGAGCTCTTCGTTAGTATCCATAAAATAATAACCTTATTTATAATTTCATCATAAAGTAATATTTCACTAGCTCTACACCTTTGCAACTCACAACTCCATCGACTGTGAGCACAAAAACTAATTTTATAGGCTTTACTAAGAGGCGAACGAAAGGAATACTTCACTCGCCTAGTTTTTACGTTAAATCAATGCTCTTTTTTAAGAACTTCTGCTTGGCTCTCTAAAACCTTGGCATAAGCCGCCATATCCATCTCTTGAATAACGACAAATGGAGAAACTATCAAAGTCAAAAAACGAAGCTTATCCTTCTTCCACTTCTCCACTTGGAATCCATCTGGGCGAAATATAGATCCGCTCTCAATCGCCTTTCCTACAATTTCGGTATTATTTTCCGCTATTGCTTCAGCCAATAAAAAACAATCTTTCCCCTCTTTTACGGCAAATAACATATCCCTAATAAAGGAATCATGTAAATCTGACCATTCACACCAGTCAGCTTCTTTCAATAATTTCTCATTCATAATCAAATCATCTTCTGTATAAAATAAAAAAGTGAAACACTTTACACAGCGTTTCACTTCCTCATACGTCTTTACAGAAAAAAACGAAGTTTATTTCACATCAAAAGATAGAAATATATCATCCCTTAAACGGCGAGCTTCATCTAAAGACTTAGTCTTTAACGAGCGTCTAATACGTTTTTTTGTCACAGCCGTAGGATATACAGTGTAATGGATGAACCATGTACCATTGTTATTCCACAAGTGATGATTGTCATTCGCTTCATCTGTTCTAATAGCTAATTCAGCTTCTAACATAATTGACTTCCTTAAAAGTATTACAAACAGTTTCAATTTAATCGACAGTAAACTTTTTCTTTTATTGGTACTGCCAATTTCAACGCTAACTTAAACACATTGGTATAATTAAGAAGTAGTTTTTATGGTACTTTTATATTTTTTCATATAATCAGCACTAATGTCATAAAAAATCTACGATATACAGGAGGGGCACTCGCTCGCAAATACGATATTCGTAAAACAAGTATAGATGAAAAATCAATAAATGCCATTTTTTACGCTTTTTTAAAAAATCCACCATCTAATTTTATAAAAAAAGACTATTTTACAATAGAAACATGAAGTATTCATATTAATCATGAAGTGAAAATTTAAAATTCGTAAAACCTTATAGACATTACAATGAAGAATAAAATCAATATAACTTACTGCCCGGGATGCCGTTGGCTTACGAGAGCTTCTTGGATGAGCCAAGAATTACTTATTACTTTTGAGAAAAATATCGATGAAGTCTCACTTTCTCCCTCTCCAGAAGCAGGCACTTTTAAAGTTTTCGTAAATGGGGAACTTGTCCACTGCCGAAAACAACACAATGGCTTTCCTGAGCTGAAAATTCTCAAACAAAAAATACGTAATCTTATATGTCCCGAAAAGGATTTGGGGCACTCAGATCAAAAAACGAAATAAGCTCCTACTAAATCCCCCTAGCGCATTGCGTAGAATTAATACCAAGTTAGATTAGCCAGCGCAACCGGTTGACGGTCGCTATGGTTCGCCATAGAGGAAAGTCCAGACACCGCAGAGTAGGATGCCCTTTTGCAAAGAAGGATACTGTGTCCCATAAAGTCACAGGAAGGAAAGTGCCACAGAAATGATACCGCCTCACTTGTGAGGTAAGGGTGAAATGGTGAAGTAAGAGCTCACCGTGCTTTTAGCGAGAGCGGAGCAGCATGGCAAACCCCATCCGGTGCAAGATCAAATAGGGAACAAAGATGCGACTCGTATCGTTTTTCTTCGTGAAATATAGTTCCGGGTTCTGATCGCATAGTCAAATGACCGTCCATTTGCGATTTTCGCAAAAGACAGGATCTGGCTTACAGCCGGTTGCGCTTTTTAAATTCTAGTTGTGGGAAACACTATATATGAGTCAAGAATCACAAGGCCAGCTCTACCTTCTTGCTACGCCCATTGGCAATTTGGATGATATGAGTTTTCGGGCAGTAAAAACACTTCAGCTAGCAGATTTGATTGCTGCAGAAGACACTCGTCGTGCGGGAATATTATTGAAGCATTTCGAGATCAAATGCAAGACGACTTCATATCACATGCATAATGAAAAAGAGAAAACATCCTACCTCATTCGCCAAGTCAAAGATGGCAAAAAGGTCGTTGTCTTATCTGATGCTGGCACTCCTGTCATTTCTGACCCAGGCTTTCTTGTTGTCAGAGATGCCGTTGAACAAGGCATTGAACCACAAATCATCCCAGGCGTTTCCGCTCTCACTTTTGCTGCAGTAGCCTGTGCCTTCCCCCTTGACTCCTTCACTTTCGCGGGCTTTCTTCCAGTAAAATCAGGCAAACGCAAAGCGCTCCTAGAAAAGTACTTAAATAACGGGCTTTGTACTTTTTTCTACGAATCACCCTTTAAAATTGATAAATTACTAAAAGATCTGCATGAAATATGTGGCCCCAACACTCCCGTTGCCCTAGTTCGCGAAGCGACAAAAATGTTTGAAGAAACCATCCGCGGCACAGTATCTGAGCTTATTGAGCTCGGAAAAGAAAAAAAATGGCGTGGCGAATTTGTTGTCGCTGTGAATATGCGCGAAGCAGACCATATTGTTACAGAAGAACCTAAAAAGAACAAGAAGAATTATGATCGATTTAGCACAAATAAAACTGAAAATCCAGCAAACCTTCTCCCCCCTTTACCTTGATATAAATGATGAAAGCAGTACTCATGCAGGGCATAGCGGCGCCATCCCAGGACAAATAACTCATCTACGCATCACTATTTGCTCTGATCAATTTGATGATGTAAGCATGATTAAACAGCATCGATTAGTCAATGAATGTTTAAAAGAAGAACTTAACAATGGTCTCCATGCTTTAGCACTTAAAACTTATAAAGTTAAACAATGGGAAGAACGTAATTATGGATGATTATGAATGGAAAAAAACTATCATTACAACTGTTCTCGTGCTTTTGATTTTGGCCGGCTTAGTCTACGGAATGCTTAAAGTCGTCTAATAATGGCTCAAAAAATAATAAATGTTTCTGCTGGTATCATTATAAAAGACGACCAAGTTCTCATATGTCAGAGACGTGAAGCACATCACAAGGGTGCCTGGGAATTCCCCGGAGGAAAAATAGAACTTAATGAAAGTCACCAAGAAGCTTTAAAGCGGGAATTAAACGAAGAACTATCAATTAATTGCGAAATAGGCCAACACTTTCATTCGGTATTTTATAAACTCAACATTAGTACACAGCTGAATTTACATGCTTACTTAATTAAAAGCTTTATAGGTACTCCGAAATGTCTCGTACACTCTAAAATCCTCTGGATCACTCTACAGGAGCTTAGCTACTATAACTTCCTTCCAGCTGATCTTCCTCTGGTGGAAAACTTATTAAATAGACATAAAAAAGAGCCAGTAAAAACTGGCTCTAAAAGATAAACTTTAAGAAAACTATTTTGTTTCTTCTTTCGACTCTTCAACTTGAGTCTTCTTGACGGGAGATAAGCCTTTTGCACGGTTATCAACGGCTTCATCTAAAGTAAAACCACCCGACATCCAATTCTTTGCTGCATCTGCACTAAACTTACTTCCGTTCCAAGCAATGATTGTTTCAGCATCAGTAATATTTAAAGCTTTCCACTCGCCATATTTTTCAGGAGTAATTGAATGCTCTGTATACTGGTTGGCTAAAGCTGCGTCAACACCTTCTGCTTTCCAAGCTGCGATTGTTTCTTCAGACATATTGTCCCAAGTTGCTTTACTAGCACACGCACTCATAAAAAGCGCAACGATTAAAACGGCAATAAATTTTTTCATTTGTATTCCTCTTATTGTTAATGACACTATGTCGTCCATGAATATAAAGGCTCGATCTGATTTGTTAAATAAGTTCTTGTAGAGTTTCTAAGAATTTACAATTCTTAATTCGATCCTATTATTTCTTTTAAAATAAAAGACCATAACTTATCACGTAGATACAATGCTTTATCGACTGCTTGCTGAGCTTCCTCTATTTTTTCAGGAGAATCACAAAAAGATTGATAGAGTCGTTCAGATGCAGGACCATGCTCACCACCATCCACTTCTATATGCCTATTTAAATAATAATGAAATAAAGACCACTCCGTAGGACAATCCACTTCTAATTTTGTAACTAGGCCTGAGAACATATCGGGGATTAATGTTTCACGTCCTTTTGCAAAAACCGCACAGATTTCATGATCGGAACCATTAAAAATAAGTTCAAAGCTAAAGTCTAAAAATTCTCTTAGCGCTACAGGAAGTTCCTTATTTAAATCAAATAAACTTTCGCCACCTTGTAAAGCTTTCATGTAATTTTGATGAAGTTCAAGATCTGCACCACATTGCTCCATCGCTTTCAAATAAAGTTCATAATGAGAGCAGTATGAGCCATTAGTTGGATCCACATCAGTCTCTTCCTCAAGAATTACTTCATTAATAAGACGCCTTAATTCAGGTGACTTTCCTGGCATCCATGGAAATTCGGGTGGAGAACAAATATGTTGAACTTTTTTAGCTAAGCTCTGAAAGTCCCACACACAAAACACATGGTACTTCATGAATACCTTAATACCCGTAGTTGACCATACTTTTTTATATAGGTCATGGTCGGCAAGTTTACCAGTTACTTCTGAACTCATTTATATCTTCTTCTTTTTTTGCCTAAGTGTATTCATTACTAAGGATTTAACAAGCTTAATAAGAAATATTTCAGTAATTATATAAAGCTAGAACAGGAGCTAAATCAAAGTGGTCAGTTCGCTGCGCTGATAGATCGTTCGCAAGCTCACTGCAAATCGGCCTTCGGCCTGCAGTTGAGGGAAATACTTTATTTTGCTGGGAGCTCCGCATTCTATGCGGAAGTTGAAATTCTATCTCTCCTGGGAGCGCGGGCATCCCTGCCCGCTTAAGTGCTGACCTCAAGCCAAACAATAAGTCCCATAAGTCCCATAAGTCCCATAAGTCCCATAAGTCCCATAAGTCCCATAAGTCCCATAAGTCCCATAAGTCCCATAAGTCCCATAAGTCCTATAAGTCCTATAAGTCCTATAAGTCCTATAAGTCCTATAAGTCCTATTGCTTAGACTCTATCTAGGCACAAAAAAAAGCGCATATCCTAAGATATGCGCTCTAAAAATTTCGGCTTGAAGCCTAGCTATAGGGAAATAAAACTATCTAGTAGAATTATCCGCCCCTACGGCAGCAAAAAAAAGGCTGGCAACGACCTGCTCTCCCACAGTCTTAACTGCAGTACCATCGGCGCTGGAGGTCTTAACTACCGAGTTCGGGATGGGATCGGGTGTGGCTCCTCCGCTGTGGTTACCAGCCGGAAAATGTTGGGAAGAAAACTTAGTGATGAAAGATAAGATCGCAAGACATAAGACTTAACTTAGTTGAGCTTATTTGTGTGTGCTTATTATCTTTTTTAGGTGACATTGAATGATGACAACTAAAAAAGAGGTGGACAAGCCTCACGGCTGATTAGTACTGGTCAACTGAACATATTGCTATGCTTACATCTCCAGCCTATCGAACAGGTAGTCTTCCTGTAGCCTTTAGAGGATAAATCCTGGGATATCTCATCTTTAGGGGGGCTTGGCGCTTAGATGCTTTCAGCGCTTATCCTTTCGCGACTTAGCTACCCAGCAATGCACCTGGCGGTACAACTGGAACACCAGAGGTCACTCATTCCCGGTCCTCTCGTACTAGGGAATGCTCCTATCAAATATCCTACGCCCGCAGAGGATAAGGACCGAACTGTCTCACGACGTTCTGAACCCAGCTCGCGTACCACTTTAACCGGCGAACAGCCGGACCCTTGGGACCTTCTTCAGCCCCAGGATGTGATGAGCCGACATCGAGGTGCCAAACCGCACCGTCGCTATGGACGCTTGGGTGCGATAAGCCTGTTATCCCCAGAGTACCTTTTATCCGATGAGCAACGGCGATACCACTTTCCACCGCTGGATCACTAGGTCCTGCTTTCGCAACTGCTCCACCTGTCGGTGTTACAGTAAAGCCTACTTCTACCCTTACGCTCTACGCATGATTGCTGACCATGCTGAGTAGACCTTCGAGCTCCTCCGTTACATTTTAGGAGGAAACCGCCCCAGTCAAACTGACCCTCTGAAACTGTCCCCCATCCGGATTCACGGACGTGGGGTTAGATGCCCAAACTAATAAGGGTGGTATTTCACTGACGACTCACAAACGCCTGACGACGCAAGTTCACAGTCTCCCACTTATGCTACACATATTAGTCCGAACAACAATATCAGATTACAGTAAAGGTTCATGGGGTCTTTCCGTCCATCTGCGGGTATCCGGCATTTTCACCGGAACTACAATTTCACCGAGATCCACGTTGAGACAGTGTCTGGATCGTTACACGATTCGTGCAGGTCGGAACTTACCCGACAAGGAATTTCGCTACCTTAGGACCGTTATAGTTACGGCCGACATTCACCAGGGCTTCATTTCGAAGCTTTGCCCGAAGGCTAACCTCTCCATTTGACCTTTTGGCATTGGTCACGTGTCACACCCTATACTTCCTCTTTCGAGTTTGCAGAGTGCTATGTTTTTGCTAAACAGTCGCCCAGACCTCTTAACTGCGGCCCCCCTGAGGGGGCACCCCTTCTCCCGAAGTTACGGGGCTAATTTGCCGAGTTCCTTAACGTGGTTTCTCTCGCGCACCTTAGTCTACTCGACCTTCCTACCTGTGTCGGTTTTAGTACGGATAACTAAGCATCAGACGCTTAGAAGCTTTTCTTGGCAGCATGGTTCTATGTTAGACGGTTCCACCCGAGGGTTTCTTCGCCCCATCACAGTTGGTTCTTATGTAAAGCGGATTTTCCTACTCTACGAATTGCCTGCTTGGTATGACTAATCCATCAGTCATTAACATTTTCCTTCCGCGTCCCTTCATCACTACACTTAGCTAGTACAGGAATATTAACCTGTTGTCCATCGACTACGCCGTTGGGCCTCGCCTTAGGGTCCGACTAACCCTGGGGGGACGAACCTTGCCCAGGAAACCTTCGGATTTCGGTGACCGGGATTCACACCCGGTTTTTCGTTACTTATGTCTGCATTCTCACTTCTATGCGGTCCACCTGTTGTTTCCATCAAGCTTCACTCCTGCATAGAACGCTCTCCTACCCCCAGCAAGCTGGGTCGCGTCTTCGGCAATGGGCTTTAGTCCCGATTATTTTCGGCGCAGAATCACTCGATCAGTGAGCTATTACGCACTCTTTAAATGGTGGCTGCCTCTAAGCCAACATCCTGATTGTCCAAGCAACTCCACATCCTTAATTCCACTTAGCCCATCTTGGGGGCCTTAGACGGCGATCTGGGCTGTTTCCCTTTTGTCTATGCGGCTTGTCCCACATAGACTGACTCCTGAGCTCATAAATTTACGGTATTCGGAGTTTGATATTTGTTGGTACCCCGGTAAGGGCCCGCGAAAAATCAGTAGCTCTACCCCCGTAAAGAAGCACTCAAGGCTAGCCCTAAAGCTATTTCGGAGAGAACCAGCTATCACTGAGTTTGATTGGCCTTTCACCCCTATCCACAAGTCATCCAAGCGTTTTTCAGCACGCAATGGTTCGGTCCTCCACCCGATGTTACTCGGGCTTCAACCTGCTCATGGATAGATCACTCAGTTTCGGGTCTACTGCATACGACTTAAATCGCACTATTCGTACTCGCTTTCGCTTCGGCTCCGTTTAATAACTTAACCTTGCCGTATACAGTAAGTCGCAGACTCATTATGCAAAAGGCATGCGGTACATCATATAAAGATGACCCACACTTTGTAGATGTATGATTTCAGGTTCTATTTCACTCCCCTTACGGGGTTCTTTTCGCCTTTCCCTCACGGTACTGGTTCACTATCGGTCACTAACGAGTATTTAGCCTTGGAAGGTGGCCCTCCCTGATTCAGACCGGGTTTCACGTGTCCGGCCCTACTTGGGATACCCGCTATATATTAAAGAAATTTCGCTTACGGGACTATCACCCTCTGTGGTTCGGTTTTCCAAACTATTCAGCTATCTCTTCAATACAATGTTGCAGGTCCCGCAACCCCTAAAAGCATGCTTTTAGGTTTAGGCTCTTGCGCGTTCGCTCGCCGCTACTAGCGCAATCTCGGTTGATTTCTTTTCCTCTAGGTACTGAGATGTTTCACTTCCCTAGGTTCGCCTCCCTAACCTATTTATTCAGTTAGGGATAACTGGACATAACTCCAGTTGGGTTTCCCCATTCGGATACCCACGGATCAAAGCTCTTTTGCAGCTCCCCGAGGATTTTCGCAGCTTAACGCGTCCTTCATCGCCTGTTAGTGCCAAGGCATCCATCATACACCCTTACTAGCTTGTCCACCAAAAATATTAAAAATAATATCTTCAGCGACACACCTAATCTCTACTAAGTCTTTCTTTGTCTTGTATTCTTTTGGTTTGCGATCTTGGTATAAATTGTTTTTTGGTTGGTTCCTTTAACTTATAAAAGTTAAAAGACCTCAATTATACTTTGACTCTTTCATTCTATTGTTTTCTTCCTTTCAAAGATCTAAAGCTCTTTCCCGCTTTCGGGAATGCTTAAATTCTGGTACGCGCACCAGGATTTGAACCTGGGACCTCATCGTTATCAGCGATGCGCTCTAACCAACTGAGCTATGCGCGTATCATAAGTGGAGCCTATGGAATTCGAATCCATGACCTCCGCCTTGCAAGGGCGGCGCTCTAGCCAGCTGAGCTAAGGCCCCGTATATAATACAGCATTAGATACTCAATGTCTGAATTATACGATAGTAACGGGGTAATAAGTCTTGTAAAAAAGTACTCTTCTTCGGCCGAGGCCTTAAAGAGGTTAGTCTTTTTCATTCCTTAAAAAGGAGGTGATCCAGCCGCTGGTTCCCCAACGGCTACCTTGTTACGACTTCATCCCAGTCACTAAGCCCACCTTCGGCGTCTGCCTCCTGCAAGCAGGTTGGCGCAACGACTTCGGGTGAACTCAGCTCCCATGATGTGACGGGCGGTGTGTACAAGGCCCGGGAACGTATTCAATGAGCCGTAGCTGATGCCCATTTACTAGCGATTCCATCTTCATGGAGTCGAGTTGCAGACTCCAATCCGTACTGAGACCGGTTTTGGGGATTCGCTCCATATCACTATGTCGCTGCCCTTTGTACCGGCCATTGTAGCACGTGTGCAGCCCCGGGTGTAAGGGCCATACTGACTTGACGTCGTCCACACCTTCCTCCCGCTTAACACGGGCAGTCTCCTTAAGGTTCTCAGCATTACCTGTTAGCAAGTAAGGATATGGGTTGCGCTCGTTGCCGGACTTAACCGAACACTTCACAGCACGAGCTGACGACAGCCATGCAGCACCTGTTTTTGCGCCCCGAAGGGAATTCGACTTTCACCGAACGTCGCTCAATGTCAAACCCGGGTAAGGTTCTTCGCGTTGCCTCGAATTAAGCCACATGCTCCACCGCTTGTGCGGGCCCCCGTCAATTCCTTTGAGTTTTAGTCTTGCGACCGTACTTCCCAGGCGGTACACTTATCGCGTTAGCTTAGACACTGATCCGACTAACCAGACCAACATCGAGTGTACAACGTTTACTGCTAAGACTACAAGGGTATCTAATCCTTTTCGCTACCTTAGCCTTCGTCCATGAGTGTCAGTATTGTGCCAGTAAGCTGCCTTCGCCTTTGGTCTTCCTTGTGATATCTACGCATTCCACCGCTACACCACAAATTCCGCTTACCTCTCACATACTCTAGTCTACCAGTTTCAAATGCAGGTTCAGTGTTAAGCACTGAAATTTCACATCTGACTTAGTAAACCACCTGCGGACCCTTTACGCCCAGTAATTCCGAATAATGCTCGCCACCTACGTATTACCGCGGCTGCTGGCACGTAGTTAGCCGTGGCTTCCTCTGGGGGTACCATCATCGTTTTTCCCCCCTGACAGATCTTTACAACCCGAAGGCCGTCTTCGATCACGCGGCATTGCTCCGTCACGCTTTCGCGCATTGCGGAAGATTCTCGACTGCAGCCTCCCGCAGGAGTCTGGGCAGTGTCTCAGTCCCAGTGTGGGTGATCGTCCTCTCAGACCACCTAGCCGTCATAGCCTTGGTAAGCCGTTACCTTACCAACTAGCATAATGGCACGCGAACTCATCCCTAAGCGTAACCTTTAAATATCAAAACATGCGTCTTGATAGTCACATCCGGTATTAGCAGTCGTTTCCAACTGTTGTTCCAAACTTAGGGGCAGATTATTCACGCGTTACTCACCCTTTCGCCACTTTCCATTCACCGAAGTGAATTTCTCGTTCAACTTGCATGCCTAATCCATGCCGCCAGCATTCATTCTGAGCCAGGATCAAACTCTCCAATCAATTGATTGTGTTTGTATCCGACTTAATTACTTATATTTTTATATTGAGTTTTCTCTCGAAAAAATTAACTCTTAAATCATCTAAATGATTTAGGAGCCCGTTACTATCATATAATTCAACTATCAAACATCTTCTTTTTCTTACTTGATTAGCGCGCTTTCGGCTTCGTTTTGTTCCCGTCGTTTCTGACAGGGCTCTTAGGATATCGCCAGTTCTTTTTTCCGCAAATGCTTTTGCTTAAAAAAAATTATTTTTTTTGGAGTTTCAGTGAGAACATAAAGCAATTTTACACTGAGCTTGCTCAATATAAAGAGTTTACAAAAAATCAGTTCGTAAACAAAACTTTTGCAGTTTCTTCAGCATTCGCCTCTTTTGCAAGAACAAAAGGTAAATCTGAGTATTGCCTAAAGGTAACAGCCGTAGATTCACCTATGAGCGAAACCTTTTTTCCTGCTAAATCCTTCGAGTTTTTCAAAGAAAAATAGGCCTCAACTGCCGACGAACTAAAAAAACATATTGCATCAAAGTTGGGAATACTTGCGATTTGATTCCTTTCAGGTAAATAAAAATCGTGGCGTTGAATTGATATACCATTTTCAGCTAAAAGGTTTACTAAGTCATTCTTTGCCAACTTAGAACAAGGGAATAAAATTTTCTTATCAACAAATTGCTTTTTATTTTCAACAATGATCTTGGCAAGTGAACTTGCCGAAAAGTTGGTTTCTGGCAACAAAGAACATGCTCGACCATAATCACCTTCGAGTGCTTCTGCGGTAGACGGGCCAACACAAGCGGCTTTATCAAAGTGATTCAATGGATATAAATGCTGCATATATAATCGAGCCGCTGTTGGAGAGGTGAAAATTACCCAATCACTTTTCCCGAGCAACTTAATTGAACCAGGAATTAACTGCATTTCTTGCAATGGGAAATCTATTACTTCAGCTGAATAGCTTTCGAGGATTGCTCTTGCTTTACTATTAGTATCTCGGAAACCCGTCAGTAGTACTCGCAAACAACTACTCCTTCGAGCTTGGCCTTGGCTTCAAAGCTGGGATCAATGTGATTGTATTTGTAAAATACTGTGAAACCATCAAAGCATTTTTTCCGGGATAGTAACTAATGGACTGAGGAGTAACGACTCCATTTTTAAACAAACGCACTCCTCGTTTACCTTCCCAATTTAGATCAAAGAGATAGACACTTTCTTTATCTTTATTGAGCAAATATAATTCGCCCTCAGAACCTTGACATAAATCAATAAAACCCTCACCAGCAGATTTTTTACTAGATGTTAGTTTTATAGTTTTTTCAGCTTTGTCTGTCTGAGAATTAAAAACGTAGAGCAAATCATTAACTGCACTTAATATATAGAGTCGGCCATCATCATAAATCATACCACTGGCTCTTGGGATTTTGTTTGTCAAAGGCTTCACTTCTGACTCAGCAGAATATATATCTTCAATTTTATATAAGGCATTCGCCATCATATCTGTAAAATATAAATCACCCGCATCAGTTAGTACAATAGATTTTAAGTGCTTCACTTTTGGCAAGGGAATCAATTTTTTAGGCTTGAGGGAAAATCCATCCAATTCAAAAATTGCGATTTGCTTACAATCTCCAACAATGAGATTCTTACCATCCAAAATCATTTGCACTGGTGCCTGAAGATCCTTTCTCTTGCCTGAGTTTGAGTGTAAAACTTTGAAAATGTTTTTTCTGGGTTTTTCAAAAGGATTAGAAATCAAAACAATTTCTGCATAGGAATCCGCAACGTTTTCTACGCCTTTCATATTACTCACCATGAAAGCTTTTTTGGCTGGGTAATAAACTACCGATGATGGGCGGTCCAAGCCTGGGTTTTGCAATTGCTGGGCACCAAGAGATAAGACCATTGTAAAAATAAGTAAAAATCTAAACATATAATTTCCTAAACAAAGCTAAAGTCACATAAGAATCTAGTTTGGCCGTAGAAATCATCAAATGACTTCCCTGCCAATACGCTTTTATATCTTCTTCTAAAGCAGATTCATCTTCTATAGAAATTTGACGAAAAAATGCTAACTCACTCTGCTCTGCAGGTTCAAAGAATACCCATAGCTCATAATCATTTTCATAAAGTCCATAAGCTTGCATAGGGTTGGACAATTTTGCCATGTCCGCAAGGCGCTCATTAGCTCCCTCTACACTGATAACCAAATCTTCTTTGGCGAATTTCAAAATCCTCATTAGACCCAATCCTTTGGTTTCAAAAAATAATCTGTAAGACGCGCTTCATCAGACCCTTTAGGATAAGACGCACAATAGTCCCAACTCGCTAAAGGTGGCATTGACATAAGAATAGCTTCTGTTCTTCCCCCAGATTGCAAACCAAAAAGAGTTCCTCTATCATAAACTAAATTAAATTCTACATAGCGACCACGTCTCTGGACTTGAAAGTTTCTTTCACGTTCACCATAGGGGTGGCTTTTTCTTTTTTCGGCAATCGGTAAATAAGCATCTAAAAAAGAATTCCCAATGGCCTGCATAAACTCAAAAGACTTATCAAAACCCCACTCATTTAAATCGTCAAAAAACAAGCCACCCACACCGCGCTGTTCATCACGGTGTTTAAGATAAAAATAATCATCACACCATTTCTTATATCGAGGGTAGACATCTTCCCCAAATGGCTTACAAGCATCTTTCGCTACTTGGTGCCAATGACGACAATCTTCTTCAAACGCGTAATAAGGTGTGAGGTCGTAACCTCCACCAAACCACCATGTAGGGTTTTCTTCTCCTGCAGAAAAGAAACGCACATTAGCATGAGTCGTGGGCATATATGGATTGCGCGGGTGAAGCACTAAAGAAACGCCAGCTGCCTTAAATGGTTTATTAGCTATTTCGCCTCTGTGAGCTGAAGCTGAACCAGGTAGTTTAGCACCTTCGACGCAAGAAAAGTTCACTCCGCCTTTTTCAAAAACAGCACCATCTTTAATAACGGCACTTATACCAAATCCGTTCAAGCCTGTTTGACCACTTTTGTCCCAGCGATCAAATTCAAATGATTTTTCACCATCAAAATCCTCTATCCCCTTACAGATGCTTTTCTGCAAAGCTTGTAGGTATGTAGTAATTTGATGAAAATCCATCTGCGACATATATAACTCCAATATTTCTATTAAACGCCAATATAGTTTTTAATTAGGGAATGTTAAGCAGAAATCTCTGTGTCTATCTTTAATAATACATAAAGGCTATACATTTTTCAGCATTTAGCTCCCTTCACTGACATGAGAGATAGAGTTGAATCAATTCTTATGTAATCCACAATATTTTGAATTATCAACTTTGTCATTGGCAAAGGAATAGCATATTAAGCTAATCACATTCATTAAAAAGGATAGACATGAAACTTTTCTACACTCTCATTTCCCTACTTTCTGTGCAATTAATCTCTGCCGAAGACGCAAAACCCAGCTTTTCTGAATTCATTTTAGGCAAATGGGAATTTGACATTCCGAATGCTATCAAAGAACAAGAAAAGGGGCTTAAAAAAGAATTGCCGGAAAAACTTAAAGACCAAGTACGTGCTCAATTAGAAGGTGCGACTGTCATTATCAAGAAGGATGAAATTGAAGTTTTGCTCATTGCATCTGAAAAAAAATTAAAGTACACAGTCAAAGAAGTTGGCCCTAATTATATTAAAACTTCTATTACTTATCCACTTGGAGGAGTCGAGAGCCGCACTTTCATCTACGAGAACAACCTTCTCTATATTCGTGAAGGCAATAAAAACTATATGATCCTAAAGAAACCAACTAAACAGTAAGCATTGTTCATTTAGACAAAAAAGCCCTTCACCAAAATGATGAAGGGCTTTTTTATGAATAGTATAGATTTTACAGTAACTCTGACTCAGCAAACTCAACCGCATTTCGGAAGATTTGCATACCTAAACCTTCTTCAGGAAGCGTGCCGTTAATCTTTTGTTGTGTCCAATGCGGGTGATTGAATGGTGAGATGTAAGCCTCTGGGTGAGGCATCAAACCAAACACTCGACCTGATTTGTCACAAATTCCTGCGATTGAATTCTGTGAACCATTAGGATTCATGGGAAATTCTTGAGTCGGCTCGATAGACACTGGATCTGCATAACGAAGACAAACATGACCACCCTCTTCTAAGTCATTCAAAGTCTCTTCATCCATTGCAACTAACTTACCTTCGCCATGGCGAATAGGCACTGGAAGTACATGGATACCTTTAGTGAATACGCACTGCGAGCTTTCCTCAACCTTTAAAGTCACCCAATTGTCGCGGAAAGTACCACAATCATTGTGCTGTAATGCCACTTCTTGATTAAATAGTCCTTTTAATGCCGGAACGATACCTAAGCGAGTCATTGTTTGAAAACCATTACAAATGCCAATGATCAACTTACCTGATTCAATAAAGTCTTCTAATTCTTGACGTAAACCATGTTTAATACGGTTTGCTAATACAGTACCAGATCCTAGGTGATCACCAAAAGAAAAACCACCAATAAAAGCAAGTACGTGATAATCCTTAAGTTTTGTTGTATCTTTTAAGAGATCATTCAAGTGAATTTTACTTGCACTTGCACCCGCAGCTTCAAAAGCTACTGCCGTTTCTTTTTCACAGTTCAGACCAAGGCCCGTAATAATTAATGCTTTAACGCGACTCATGATTAAACTCCATCCAATGTCTTCTTGTAAGACTTAACTAAGTTTTCTAAATTAAGTGCAGCTACAATGTGCTTACCTTGGCGAATAACTAATTCATCATCCAAAGTCACTGTACCCACTTTTGCAAAAGCCACACCTTCAAGTAAAGCTTCAAATTCTTCCGCTTTGTCTGGAGCTACTGTTGCCACTAAACGACTGTTCGATTCAGAGAAAAGCAACTCAGTTTCACTGAGGTCATCGGCTGGGATAAGATTAATATCAATTTCCATACCCAAACGCCCTGCAATAGATTTCCTCGCAAAGGCGGCTGCTAAACCACCAAAGGCAGGTGCGTGAAGTGAATGAACGACTTCAGCATCAGTTGCTTGATGGACTTGTTTATAAATTTTCTTCGCTTTTTCAGCATCTACTTGAGGAACTTTGTTACCCACATAGCCTTTCTGAGCTGCATACTGAGATCCGCCTAATTCAGCTAAAGTTTCGCCAATCACATAAACATAATCGCCTGCACGCTTAGATGAAAGAGTCACCGACTTAGAGACATCCATCATCGGAGCAATTGTCGAGAAAAGTAATGTTGGCGGAATAGAGATCTTTTTACCACCACGAGTACTATCATTCTTCATGGAGTCTTTACCAGAAATACACGGGAGTGTGAAAGCTTTACAGTAATCATACAAAGCTTGGTTAGAACGCACCAATTGGGCCAACTTGTATTGACCGTCAGGAGTCTTGGCTGATTCAACCGGGTCTGGCCAACAGAAATTATCTAAACCAGCAACCTTATCAATTGATCCACCTACGGCGACTGTACGACGAAGACACATGTCAATAATTGACGCAGTCATGTGGTAAGTATCAATATCAGAATAAGAAGGTGCCACACCATTGGCGAGCACAAAACCTTCTTTAGTCATTGGTTCCGCCATGAAGACACTTGCATCGGAATCAACATCCGCTTCCACACCTACATAAGGCTTAACCACAGAAAGGGCTTTTACTTCGTGATCATATTGACGTGCTTTATATTCGCTTGAGCAAAGATTTAAGCTCGCGAGTAATTCGTGAATATCGTCAGAAATTTCACTATCCAATTCTTCTGGAATCTCTTCAAATACTGGAGCTTCCCACTTAGCTTTCAACTGAAGCTTAGGATTTCCGCCGTGCATGAAGTCCAAATCAAGGAAGGCCACTGTAAGGTCATTGTAGATCAAGTGACACTTACCTGAATCGTTAAATTCACCAAGCACTGTCGCCTCTACGTCACGTTCTTGTGCGAGAGTTAAGAAAGCTTCGACTTTTTCTACAGGAACTGCAAAACTCATACGCTCTTGAGCTTCTGAAACGAAAATTTCCCATGGCTGTAAGCCCGCATATTTTAATGGGGCTTTAGCAAGATCAACAAAACAACCATTACATTCAGTTGCCATCTCACCAATTGACGAGGATAAACCGCCCGCACCATTATCCGTTACAAAACGATAAAGGTCTGCATCACGTGCTTCATAAAGGAAGTCCGCTGCTTTTTTCTGAGTAATAGGGTCACCAATTTGAACTGCAGCTACAGGAGAATCTTTGTGAAGTTCTTCTGATGAGAAAGTTGCGCCGTGGATACCATCTTTACCGATGCGACCACCAACCATGACAATGACATCACCTGGCTCAATAGTTTTAAGTGATGCTGATTTGCCGTGCTGTTTGTGCGGAAGGATACCTACTGTACCACAGTAAACCAAAGGCTTACCAATGTAACGCGCATCAAAATATTCCCAACCTAAACCATAAGGGATACCGGATTGGTTACCACCTTCGATAACACCTTGGTGAACACCATCACGAATACGACGTGGGTGAAGCAATCCCTCTGGAACTTCGCTTTCGTCAACGAAAGGAGATCCTAGGCAATAACCCCACACATTCACAAGCATCTCTGCACCTGTACCTGTACCCATGATATCACGGTTCACACCAACAATACCGGTCATTGCGCCACCATAAGGGTCGAGTGCTGAAGGGCTATTGTGTGTCTCGAGTTTAAAAGCTAAATCGTATTTTTCATTAAAGGTAATCACACCTGCATTATCATGAAAAACAGAAACGAGCCAATCAACTTGATCACCGATCTCGAAAGTTGACTTCTTAATATAACTCTTATAAAGTGAATTGATTGTTTCTACATTTCCGTCAGCATCCGTGTATTCGATATCGGCTGCGAAAATTTTGTGTGAGCAGTGCTCACTCCAGCTTTGTGCTAAACATTCAAGCTCAGCATCAGTCAACTTACCTATAAGACCCAACTCTTCACGCTGTGCGTCATTATTATTAATTGCATAGTCGCGAATCGCCTGCATTTCGTCTAATTGCAGTGCAAGTGTTTTTGAATTGGAGATCCCCATGAGCTCTTCATCACTTACATCAATATTGATGAAATCAACTTTAGGCTCTTGTATCGCTACAAACTCAGGTGTATTTGCAGGACTTCCATTATGCTTCCACTCATCGAAAGACATAATCGTGAGGCTCTGAATTAATTCATTAGCTAGCAAATCTTTCGCAATGTGCTCAACATCTTCTTTCTTTAAGTTCTTTGAGCTAATGAAATACTCTCTTGAGCTGTAAACTTTCTCTTCATCGGTCAGTTGACGACCAATAATATCACGAATAGCTTCGCGAGCTGTACGAGATACATTATCTGTTACACCAGCTAAAAAACCAACTGCAATAAACCAGTCGAAAGATCGTTGCTCTACTGCACCGATGAGACCTTGCTGTAAAACAGGGTTCACGATTTCTTTTAAAATCTCTTCCGCAGATTTTCTTTCAACATTTGCATCAATAGTCAAGACTTCAGCCGTATCTACCTTATTCAATTCGTAAGATAAAATGGATTTTGCCTTTCTTTGAACCGTATGTCCAGCGGGATCATCCATCCCTTTACGTGGGCTTATTTCCAAGCGATATATCATTTTATTACCTTTAATTATTGGCTTCAGCATCGGCTTCTTTGCAATCTCCGCAAATACCAAATAGCTGTAAGCTATGATCTTTTATCTCGAAACCATGATCGACACAGACCTTCTCTTGAAGCTCTTCGATTCGTGGTTCTAAAAATTCAACAACCTTATCACATTTGAGACACACCAAGTGATCGTGATGCGCACGGTCAACCATGTTTTCATAATGTTGGTGCTTATGCCCCAAAGTTGTTTTGTGAACAATCTTCATGTCGTGAAGAATATCCAAAGTCCTGTAAACTGTAGCACGTGAAACCTTAACTCCACTAACGCTAAGATCTGCAGCAAATTGATCGGCATCAAAGTGATCTTTTCTTTTCATAACTTCTTCAAGGATCATCAGTCTTTCACGAGTTACCTTTAAGTTCATAATCTTAAGTTGTGCTTTAAAACGTTCTAAAATTTCTTCGTAGGGCATAATTGTTCCTAAAAATTGTATCCCATATTAAAATGGAAGCTTCCTGAATCATCTTCATTTTTTGAATTATCTATAACTGGTTTACCATAATAAAGTTCAACCACACCAATTGGAAGATTGATCCTTACACCAGGGCCTGTAGTTAAACTAAGGTCGCTTAAATCGGCAAAGTCATAGGAGTCCTCCCACACATTACCTGCATCCACAAACCAAACACCATTGAAGGTTTTGTTAAATGGAACATCTAACTCTGCTGACAAGAGGAGGAATGATGCACCACCTAATGGATCTTCTCTTGAATCAATCGGACCTAACTCTCGCTCATCATAACCACGAACACGACCAATACCGCCACCGAAATAGCGATCATAAATGGGGTCATCACCAATGAGAGTATTCACTTCTGCATGAAGTTTTAGAACTGATTCTTCGAAAGCTTCATTATAAGTCGTCCAACGTACTTTAAACTTTCCAGATTCATTATCTGAACCAATCACAATAGATTGTAATTCTGATGTAAACTGCATGATGCCACCCTCATTAGGGCGACGCGTACTATTACGCGTATCTTTTCTCAAAGTTAAAATATAAGCTGAAGAAATATCTGTTGTTTCTTCATCCTCTAATTCTTTAGAAACATCATCATCCATATCCAATTGAATTTGATAAAGTCTATGTGCGTGACGAATTGTCCAAAGGGGATACTTGGATAAACGTTTGGTTATACCAACTTCATAACCCAATTTCTTCTGGTCATAGTCATCGTAATAGCGCTCATTCATGTAAAACGATGTACTAAGAGACAGAGGCTTGCCCATAAACCACGGATCCACCCAAGCAATTGTTAAATCTTGTCGCTCCGAACCAAATTGTGCACGTGATTGAAATCTTTGACCGCCACCAATGAATGGCCAACCCTCGTACAAATCGAAGTTGGACTGAGAAAAGTTTACACTACCAACAAATGAGTCCGCAGATGAAAAACCACCACCAAGACCAATCTGACCCGTGCTCTTCTCTTCTAATTTTAATTGTAGATCTTTATAGCCTTCAAGTTCAGTATTAACGGGAGTAATATCCACCTTCTCGAAGTAGTTCATATTAATCAAACGCTTTTTTGATTTATCAATCAAATCTTTATTAGCTTTATCGTCAGGCTGAATCGCTAATTCGCGACGAATGACATACTCTTTTGTATCATTGTTGCCAGTTATAATAATATCTCTAATTTTTGAAGGCTTAGCTTCAACTATACGATAATCTACATCAACTATATGTGTTTGTGGATTAGGCTTTAATTGTGCTGAACAATAGAGGTCCAGATAACCTTCGTTTTGGTACTTAGTTGTCATCCTATCAACATCCGCATCCTCGACCAAAGTAGAATAAGAGAAACCTGACTTTGCTGTGACAAGCTTTTCCAGTTCAGCCGTTGAATAGATACTGTTACCAGAAATTGTTACATTGCCCACGATGTAAGGACGACCTTCCGTAATAAAGATATCTAACTCTAAATATTCACCGTCATCTTTCTTCACGACTTTTTCTACTTTAAAGTCAAGGTAACCACGTGCTTTATACTGACGCTTAATAAGTTTTAAATCAGCATCAAAGAGAAGTTCATTGAAAAAGCCCGTATCAAACAGGTAACGCCAAAAACTTGGCTTTGTATTAATCAAGTCTGCTAAGTCGTCATCGAGTATAACAGTGTTGCCATGGAAGCGAACTTCGTCGACTTGAAGACTACTCTTTTCATCAATAGTAACACGTAAAACAACCTCTTCGGGATCGTCTGTTTTTTCTACATCAAAGAAAATATCTGCATTATAAAAACCGTCGTCATCATAAAGCTTTTTGATATTGTGCTTATCCGCTGCCATCACGGTCTCGTCTAGCAATTCATCTATCTCCACATCCATCTCGTCAGCAATATCTTCATCGTCAAACTCTTTATTACCTTCAATAATAATTTTTATGAGTTTGGGACGACGAGTTACTGTAACCTTTAAAATACCCGTATCTTCATCAAATTCAGTTTCAACGTTAATGAACTCATTCGTTTGGTAAAGTCGACGTATATCACTCGATAAAATACGAGGAGACAAGTTCGATCCAGGTTTTGATTTTATGTTATTGAGAATGAAACCAGACTGAATCTCTTCCCCTTTTGAATTAAATACTTTGACTTCTTGAATTTCTTTGGCCATCGCAAATGACGTAAATAATATTGCGATTAAAAAGACTTTATAAATTTGTTTTAACATGACACCCTCTAAAATTGATCATTATTATAATCACCACCGAAGCTTGCTACAGGGTCATTATCTATAAATTTTGTATATTGAGGCATAAAGTTAAGTTCGACGATACCCGTCTCACCATTACGGTTTTTCGCTACAATGAGCTCCGTCATTATGCCTTCTGCTTCGATCTTTGCCTGATCTTCTTCAATTTGCTGCCCACGATCCCGGTGCAAAATCATCACAATATCCGCATCCTGCTCTATCGAGCCCGATTCCCTCAACTGAGATAATTTAGGGCGGGCAGCCTCTTTACTTCCACCACCTTGCTCGGCTTGACGATTCATCTGAGCCAAAATGATCACAGGAATATTGAGTTCTTTAGCAATCCCCTTGATCGCACCAGAAATTTGTGCAACTTCTTGTTCACGACTCGCATTGCGATTTAAACCACGACCTCGTAAAAGCTGAAGGTAGTCGATCACAATGAGATCCACATCAAACTTCTCTTTCATGCGTCGCGACTTAGCACGTAGTTCCATAACATCGAGCTGAGCTGAATCATCAATATGAATCTCAGTATCAGCGAGAATGTTGGCTGCTTTTTGAATGTTTGCAAAATCATTTGTTGTCACGTTCATATTGCCTATATCTTTCAAGCTTATTTCAGCTTCAGAGGCAACCATCCTAAGGACGAGTGACTGTGTATTCATTTCCAGTGAGAAGACTCCCACTGCAATATTTTTATCGCTTTGTCCTCTGGTATTTGCCAGAGCTACATTAGCAGCAATATTCATTGCTAAAGTTGTTTTACCGATTGAAGGACGTGCCGCCAAGACGATCATCTCACTGCGTTTCAAACCACCAATCTTATCATCTAAATCTCTATAACCTGTTGAAAAGCCTTTCTCGCCTTTATCACCCTCTGCCAAGCGAAAAATCGTTCCCATGGCGGCATCGAGTTCATCTTTTAAAGCAACAGATTCTTCCTTAAATAAATTATCGGATATATCAATAACTTCTTTGTGCAATTGGTCCAAAACGGCACCAGCACTGGCATCATCCTGCAAGCACAATTCTAGCGTTTCACTAGAGCGGCGTATTAGACGACGTAAGACAGAAGCATCTTGAACAATATCCAAGTACTTATCAAAGTTTGCGGTACTCGGAACTGAGTTCATCAATTCGAGGAGGTAAACTTCGCCACCCGCCTGAACAAGCTCGGAACTCTTCTTTAAAGCATTAGCTAAAGTCAATACATCAACGGCTTCTTCATTTTTTGCCATCTCGAATAAAGCACCCGAGATATATTGATGTGCCGCAGAGAAAAACGCTTCACGCGTTTTCAGTATCGACATAGCATTAACAATTAAAGAGGGGTCATTGAGCATACAACCCAAGACCCCTTTTTCCGCATCTATATTATGCGGTAAAGGCCGCTCCCCAGAGAGGAGCGACCCAAAATTTACTGCAGTATCAGTTTTGTTTTCCACTGCGGTTTATGCTTTCACCACCCACACTTTGAGTGTAGCGCTGACTTCTGCATGAACCTTTACAGATACTTCGTGTACGCCGAGAGTCTTGATGGCTTCGCCAACAGCGATCTTACGACGATCAACTTCGATACCATCTTTTGCAAGAAGGTCGTGAATTTCTGTAACAGTAACTGAACCGAATAACTTATCATCTTCACCAGCCTGCATTGGGATTGTGATAGATGTTTCGTTGATCTTAGCTGCGAGCTCTTGTGCCACGGCAACTTCAGCTGCATGTACTTCTGCAACCTTAGCACGACGTGCTTCGATCTGCTTTAGAACTGCTTGACTAGCGTGAACAGCTAAATCACGTGGAAAAAGAAAGTTACGTGCGTAACCATTTGCCACTTTTACTGTGTCGCCAACTTTACCGAGTTTTTCGATATTATCTAAAAGTACTACTTCGATAGCCATAATAAACTCCTTATTTCACCAACGCAATGTTGCGTGCGCGTTTGATTGCTGATGCAAGCATCGCTTGATATCTTTTGCTTACGCCGGTGATACGACGAGGAAGAATACGACCACCCTCAGTCATGAATTTTTTTAATACATCTGCATCAGTGAAATCGATGTATGTAACTTTTTGCTCGCTGAAGCGGCAAACTTTTGCTCTTACAGCAGCTTTTTTACGCTTTGGTTTTCTTCTTTGATTAGCCATTTGCTTATTCCTTATAAATTAAATTGCTTCCAAAACTCAGAATGGAATATCATCTTCCACATCATCTACATCAAAAGCAGGGGCTGGAGGTATCTCTGCCTGCATTGTTTGCTGTGGCCTTTGCTCAAAAGTAGGAGCTGGTGCAGCTGCGGGAGCAGTATTCATTGGCTGACCTTGATTGGGCGGCGTAAATGAATTTTGCTGTGACGCTGCGGGAGCACTAGCTTGAGTTGGTGCCACTGGCTCCATATAAGATGGTGCTTGTGGTTGAGCTGATGGAACGGGTGCAGCTTGCTGATACGGAGTATTGCCTTGCTGACCACCACCATCATTTCTGGGTGTGTTTAAAAATTGCACTCTTTCGGCGGTAACAGAATGACGTTGCCTGGACTGGCCAGTTGTCTTATCCTGCCATTGCTCCAACCTGAGTGAACCTTCAACAAAAATTGATGAACCTTTTCTGAGGTATGTGTTGGATGTCTCTGCCTGGCGTCCCCATGCAACTACATCTACATATAAAGTATCTTCGCGGCTTTCGCCTGAAGCGGTACGGTACGGACGACTTACAGCCATTCGCAAAGTACATACAGCTTGACCTGAAGCCAGCTGACGCAACTCGGGATCTCTGGTGAGATTGCCCATTAGAAATACCTTATTAAAAGATGCCATGGTTGATTCCAGTAAAGACCGTTAATTACTTATTAAGATCTAGTGTTACCGCGTTCTCTGGGATCTCGTAGTTGTATACAACAGTTCTAAGAACAGTATTATCCAAACGGTAACTCTCGATAAACTCACTTACTTTATCTTCTGGAAGATTAAGGAAGAAACGTAGGTAAAGACCTGAAGTACGCTTGCCAATAGCACGTGCGAACTGTTTTCTACCCATATTCTTAACTGTAACATCGCTACCACCGAGTGATACGATTTGTTCTTCGACCTTTTTAGAGAAGGCTTCGCCGCCATCTTCATACTTGCGGTCATTCAAGATGAATATTGCATCATATTTTTTCATTTTTTTGTCTCCTGATTTGGTTGACCTGAATCGTTCGGCACCGTGCCATTGAACGTATTCATTGCAGCATCACACCCCTTGGTGCAAAGCATCAGTACGGCATCCACAGACGCAGATACCGCCGGAGAAATAAGCGCCATTTCCGATAAAGTAAAGTCCGACAAGACATAATCTGCGATATCTGCACCCTTGCCAGGATGATCTACGCCGATGCGCACACGATAAAAGTCAGCACCACCAAAATACTGCAAGATTGACTTCACCCCATTATGCCCACCTGCACTCCCACCTAAACGTAAGCGTAAGCGTCCAACTTTCAGGCTCATTTCATCGTAAATAACGATGATTTCTTCTGCCTTCACGGAATTCTTTTTAGCAAATTTTTTTATGGCTTCGCCAGAGTTATTCATATAAGTCATCGGCTTAATGAAGATATACTTATTGCCTTCATCCTCACACTCTGCGTATTCCGCGCGCCACTTCTTTTTGAATTTTAGAGAAAACTTTTCTGCGAATAAATCAATAGCCTTAAAACCCACATTATGTCGCGTATTCTCGTAGGAGCTACCAGGGTTGCCCAAACCACAGATCAGATATGTCTTTTGTTCATTTCCATTATGATTATTTAAAAAGGAAAACATTTCACACCGAATTTATTATTATAAAGCGTAAAAATAACTGTAAAAAAGCCTAATACACTCTCTCGTATTTGATCATTATCTTTTTTTTTTGAATTAAGTGGAGTTATTATTTCACCATGCCACATAAGAAATCCACCATACTTGCGCTCTCCAGCGACTACGACACGCGAATGTTTTTCTTTGATCAAATCAAAAGAAAAGACGTCAATCTACTCGTACGCCAAACACGTGAACGAGCCCTCCACCTTTTATCTATTTCCGATGTTTCATTATTAATTATTGATCGCAACCTAGAAGACTGTACGGGCCTCGAACTGATCAAAGAAATTAAAAACAGCGACCTCTACTTCAACGACATACCTATCTATGCCATTGGCCACAATGACAAAGAAGAAGAGGAATGCATCGAGTTCTTTAAATCAGGTGCGGATGACTACTCGGCCAGCCCGGTTGCTCCATCCATTTTCCAGGCACGAGTTAATAAACTTCTTGATTGGTCAATCAAACAAAAAAATAATCCCGTCAAACTCTCCACCCAAATGGACTCATCAGAAATACCGGGAATTTTACAACTTTTAGAAACCGAGCAATCTACAGGCATCCTCCAAGCTTCACACTCAAAAGATTACGCTCAGGCAATCCTCCACAAGGGTAAAATCATTGAAGCTCGCACTGAGTATTGCATAGGTAAAGACGCAATCACCGAAATTTTAGCTTGGCCTTTTGCCCAAATCAAATTCACCGAAAATGATGATGCTCCTGACAAAGTAGAAAAACCGAAAGCACTCAATATTTCAGCGACCCTCATGGACTGCGTTCTGGATGTCGATATCTACAACGATGCAAAAAAACGCCTCGACGATACTGAATTAGCTTTTGTACACGGCACAAAATCACTCCCTAGCAACAGTAATCGCGTAGCGAAACAAGTCGTAACTATGGCCAACTCAGGCCTTAGTCTAGGTGAAATTTACGATGCTATTCGAGTCAACCAACGTCACCTCACACTCATGATCGATCAAATGATCAAAGCTGGCTATATAAAAATTGCGCCACCGCCATTTGATAATTACCTAAAAGACAACGGACAAACTCTGCGCTCCATTCGCACAACCGAAAGCCTCGAACAATGCAAAGAAAATCTCAGCAAACTGCTCTTCCCCCTTGCTAAAGAAGTTACTGATGTCCCCTACGCAAGCTCATCCATCTTAATAGACCACAGTCAACCATCAATTATCCTTGCAGGAGACAGTGACACCACTGTTAAACGCGCCTTAGAAACCATGCTTAAAGTTGCCGCTAACTCCTCGCGAGTACATGCAAAAACAAGCTCACAAAGAAAAGGCGAAAAGCGCACCACTCTCATTTTTGATAAACATACCACCATTGATCTCGTCTGTTCAGCACAAAAACTGGATCATCACTACTTGAGTAATCTACAAAAAGACTACCCTAGCTGCTCATCCATCATCTACTGCATATCTTCTTTAGATAACCCCTCCAACCAAGCCAATCATCGTAATCTAAGAAAGCTTCGTAATGTTTTTTCTGTCCCTTTTACGGTTGCTCTACTCTCTGAACCTGAAGAAGGCTACGAACCCACATTCACTTTTGAATGCGGTAAATGCACCCATAAACTTAAAATTGAAATGAGCTTAGAGGGATCGATTGGAACATGCCCTATTTGTAGCACCGAAGTTAAAACCCCCGACTGCCTGGCCTATGCAAAAGAAAAACTTCACATCGTGGAAAACGTCCCCATTGTCACACTCCCTGCTCGATCAGATTCTTCTTGGACCACTCTCCTCTCTATGATTTGCGACGATATTTTAGACACTAAAACTTATAGGTGATTTATGAATAAACTCTTAATCCTCATTAGCTCCCTCTTTTTCATCCAAAGCTTTTGCTTTGCTGAAACAAAAAAAACAGATTCTCCCGATAAAGGAAAAGAAATCATGTCTTACAACAAGCTCACCCCCGAAGAAGCCTATGTCATCGAACAAAAAGGCACTGAACGTCCCTTCACAGGCGAATACAATAAAAACAAAGCTAAAGGCACTTATATCTGCAGAAAATGCAACGCCCCTCTCTATAAATCTGACTCCAAGTTCGACTCTCGCTGTGGATGGCCCAGTTTTGACGATGAAATCAAAGATGCAGTAAGAAGAGAAACAGATGCGGATGGTCGTCGTACAGAAATTCTTTGCAAAAATTGTGATGGCCACCTCGGTCACGTTTTTTTAGGCGAAGGCTTCACTGCCAAGAACACGCGTCACTGCGTTAACTCACTCTCAATGAAATTCGTCAAAGAAGGTGAAGAAATGCCAAAAGTAGTTCCTCGTCCCAAAACGGCGAAAGCCATTTTTGCTTCAGGATGTTTCTGGGGAACTGAATACTGGCTTCAACAAGCTCCCGGCGTCCTCTCTGCCACATCTGGCTACATTGGTGGCCATGTCAAAAAACCAACTTACAAACAAATCTGCACGGGCCTAACAGGTCATTACGAAGCCGTGGAAGTTGTTTATAATCCCGATGTCACTGACTTTGAAACCCTCGCAAAACTCTACTACGAAACACATGATCCCGAACAAACTAATGGTCAGGGACCAGATATTGGCAGTCAATATTTATCAGCAGTCTTCTATTTCGATGAAGAACAAAAAGCGACAATTGAGAAGCTCATGAAAACCCTCAAGGACAAAGGCCTCAAACCCGCAACAGAGCTCAAAGAAGCCACCATTTTTTACCCTGCGGAAGTCTACCACCAAGACTACTACTTCAAGCATCGCAAGACGCCTTATTGCCATAAGTATAAAAAGCTTTTTTAAGTCAAAAATACTCGGTATAGATATCAAACCCCAGAGGCCCTGTTCGGCTTAATGGGATCGCTGAGCTCCTGCTCGACTTAATGGGACCGCTGAGCTCCTGCTCGGCTTAATGGGTTCTAATTTAACGACTTTCTTGTCCGCAACTGCCAAGCGGGAGCTTGGCGATCTCAGGACTGAAAAATTAAGTAAACCAAAAAACTACTACCGACTCTATTAAAGATCTTCACATTGAGAGAAAGCCGCGGCTTGCCCGCGGTAAACTCCCTCCTCATCCACTAGGTTCCAAACGACCGCTTGCTTAATGAGAAAGCGCTTTCCTGTCGACGAAATACGCACGCCTTGATAATCATCAATAAAGCCATACTGAGTGACGCGATCTAAAAGTGCTTTGCGCTCTTCGCGACTCGGTGCTTCCGCGGAGTAACGCGAAGGCAAGTTGCGCATATCTAACCAAGTCAACTCGAACTTATCCAAAGCAAATTGATTCGCAAAATTAAAGATGGGATCATCTTGAGTCCCGTGAGATAGAATTGCGAAGTCCGCAAAATACATCTTCTCGAGTAAATCATCTGTGGAAGTCAGTTCCAAAAGTGGCTTTCCCAAGAGCTTTGCGTAACTCGCAAAGATCAACTCGGCTTGCACCCGGCTCTCTTTCCAATTATCCATTTAAATCACCCTTAAAGAAAAGCGCCAACCAAATACATTTGGGCTCCACTGAGCTTGATTTTACTCTATGCTTACAAGTCGCTGGTATTAACACATAGTCACCAGACTGGAGCCTTTTGACTGCTCCATCAGCATACTCTAACTCAGCCTCGCCCTGTAAAACGATGACCCATTCATGTTCATCTTGTTCATACCAAAAATCGGGATCTGAACTATGCCCTTGTGATACGATTCGTTCGATTCGAAGCGATTCGTTTTTAAAAACCTCACTAAATAACTCTTCAGGTAAATCCTGAGGAATATCGGCAAAAAGGTTCATTACTGCTTACGGGTAAAAATGTACTTATCTTCTGTACTACGTTCTGGGCAATAGCCATAACCTGCCGTATCGAACTGCATCAGATCTTCTGGGTTCGTCAGATCATTTTTAATAATATAGGCAGCCATCATGCCGCGAGCTTTTTTTGCATAGAAGGAGATGATTTTATATTTATCCGTTTTCCAGTCGAGAAAATCCACTTCGATCATCGGACGAGCTAAATTCTTTTTCTTCACTGACTTAAAGTATTCGTTGGACGCAAGGTTCACAAAATGACTATGGCCACCTGCCTCTAAGTCAGCGTTAATAGCGTCAGTAATTTTCTCCCCCCAAAACTCGTAGAGGTTTGCGCCCTTCGCATTCGCAAATTTTGTCCCCATCTCTAATCGGTAGGGATGAATTAAATCCATCGGCTTCAATAAACCGTAAAGTCCCGACAAAATTCGCAGGTGCTTATTGGCCAAATCAACTTCTTTTTCATTAAAGACATATGGATCCATCCCCGTATAGACATCACCCTTGAAGGCAAAGACGGCCTGACGCGCCGCCGGTAAAACGTGATCTGTATTCCACTCATGGAAACGCATTTCATTGAGCGTCGCAAGTTTTTCACTTAACTTCATTAACTTTGCCACATCCGCAGCATTCAGCTTACGTAGCTCTTTAATCAACTCTTCAGCTTCAACCACAAACTTGGGCTGACTAAATTTTTCGGTAGGAACCTGGCTCTCGTAATCTAGAGTTTTCGCAGGGGAAACAACACAAAGCATAACTAATCTCTCTTCAATATTAAGTCTTGGAACTCAGCTCATTTTCGGCTTTTAAAGTGATTTTAAGAAAGAGCGAAATTTTCAATTTGCAAGGGCTAGAAATCGGTTTACATTCACAGGCGATTTTTAACGTCTATATATAGATGTAAATATTTTGAATAACAAAACATTAAAAAGGAACTGACGATTATGTCTAGACCACTCGACAATGTAAGAAATATCGGTATTTCTGCACACATTGACTCTGGTAAAACTACACTTACCGAGCGTATTCTCTTTTACACTGGCCGTATCCACGCTATCCACGAAGTACGTGGTAAAGATGGTGTTGGCGCAACTATGGACCACATGGAGCTCGAAAAAGAGAAGGGTATCACTATTACTTCTGCTTGTACGTTCGCTCAGTGGGAAGATGACCGCGGCAACGAAATCAATATTAACATTATTGATACTCCTGGTCACGTTGACTTCACTATTGAAGTAGAGCGTTCACTCCGTGTACTTGACGGTGCTATCCTCGTTCTTTGTGGTACTTCAGGCGTTCAGTCTCAGTCTATCACTGTTGACCGTCAGATGAAGCGTTATAACGTTCCACGTATTGCTTTCGTTAACAAACTCGATAACCCTGGTTCTTCTCCTTACATCGTAACTGAGCAGCTCCGTACTAAGCTCGGCCACAACGCTATTATGTTCCAAGTACCAATCGGTGCTGAGTCAGAACTTAAAGGTGTGGTTGACCTCGTTAAAATGCGTTCTTTCATCTTCGAAGGCGAAAATGGCGAAAACGTAACTGAAGGCGAAGTTCCTGCAGATCTCCTCGACCACGCTACTGAAAAACGCGAAGAACTCCTCGAAGCACTTGCTGAGTATGACGATGACCTTATGGAACTCGTTATGGAAGGCAACGACGCACCAGAAGACATGGTTAATGCCGCTGCTCGTAAAGGCGTTCTTTCACTCGAACTTACTCCTGTTTTCTGTGGTTCTGCTTACAAAAACGTTGGTGTTCAAAAGCTTCTTCACGCTGTTTCACTTTACCTCCCTTCACCTTACGATGTTGAAAACGTAGCTTTCGACCTCGATAATGATGAAGAGCCTGTAACTCTTGAATCAGATGCAAGCAAAGATTTCGTTGGGTACATCTTCAAACTTGAAGACGGTGCTTATGGTCAGCTCTCTTACATGCGTATTTACCAAGGTAAAATCGCTAAGGGCGATACAATGATCAATATGACTAATGGCAAAAAACACACTGTTGGTCGTCTCATGCGCGTTCACTCTGCTGACACAGAAGATATCTCTGTTGCAGAAGCTGGTGACATCATCGCTGTATTTGGTATTGACTGTGCGACTGGTACTACTTTCACTAATGGTGAGCTTAGCTACAACATGACTTCTATGTTCGTTCCTGCTCCAGTGATCGACATGACACTCATCTTACAAGACCGTAAGACTGCTGGTAACCTTTCTAAGGCTCTTAACCGTTTCGGTAAAGAAGACCCAACTTTCCGCGTTCGCGTTGACGAAGAATCTGGTGAAACAATCATCTCTGGTATGGGTGAACTTCACCTCGAAATCTACGTTGAACGTATGAAGCGTGAATACAAAGTTGATCTCGAAGTTGGACAACCTCAGGTAGCTTACCGTGAATCAATCGAGCAAGACTCACCTTTCGACTACTCACACAAGAAGCAGTCTGGTGGTCGTGGTCAGTACGGTAAAGTTGTTGGTGCCCTCAAATCTACTGAAGGCGAGTTCGTAATGGAGAACAACGTAACTGGTGGTAACATTCCTAAAGAATACATCAGTTCTTGTGAAAAAGGTTTCGCTGGCTGCCTCAAAGAGGGTGCTCTTATTGGTTTCCCAGTTGTAAACGTAATGGTTGACCTCCAAGACGGCGCTTACCACAACGTTGACTCGGACGACATCTCTTTCCAACTAGCTGCACGTGGTGCTTTCCGCGAAGCTTATGCTAGAGCTAACCCAGTCATCCTTGAGCCAATCATGTTAGTTGACATTGAAACTCCAACTGAGTTCCAAGGTACTGTAATGGGTAACCTTAACTCACGTCGTGGTATCATCACTGGTACAACTGAAGACGAAGCATTCTGTAAGATCGCTGCTGAAGTGCCTCTTTCAGAAATGTTCGGTTATGTTGGTCAGCTACGTTCTATGACTCAGGGTAAAGCTGAGTACACAATGGAATTCGCTAAGTACTCTAAAGTACCTAAGACTCTCCATGACCAACTCGTAAAAGAATTTGCTGAGAAGAAAAAATAATCTAAGCATCATTCTTTAGAAAAACCCGAGTCGAATGGCTCGGGTTTTTTGTTGCCCATTTTCGGTCAACTATGATGAAGCATAGGTGGTCCTAATCCGTTTTAACTTTACGTGATAAGTAATCCAAGTTAATGCAGTTCCTTGTCCGAAACTTCATCCTCAAAGTAATCCTATTCTCACCCTGATTTAACTTTACGGGCAAGGTATAAGTACTCCAACGCGTCCACTTTTTAGTCGATTTGAGAATGAGTTCCTGCTCGACTCCATTGACGCCAAACAAAATAACCGCATCATCGTGACCTGCAGAGTAGCGAATGGTAATAAGCTCCTCACCAGCTTTTTCTGCATTTAATTCAAACTTCACCTTCCCATCTATATTCATAAAAAAACCATCCAAAAACTTGCTCGATGTGTAATTGATATGATCAAAATTGGTTTTCACGCCACCTGTATATTCAGCTTGGCTGGCAGGATAGATTTCAACTAAATCTTTCGTGAAACGACGAGAAAAACTTTCCAATTGTTCTTTTGGAACTTGGCCATCATTAATGGTCACATGATCGAGGCTTGGCAAAGTCAACAAAGGGCGCAAATCTTTAATTTTAGTATGTTGTAAATAAAGACTACGCAAGTTCAAGCCTGCGAACTCATTGGCATCGGTAATTGAATTATCCGCTACAAATAAATCTTTAAAATCTAAGTAACGCAAAAGGCTCAACTGAGTAATCGGAGAAGTCATGTACTTGAGCTGTGGACCCCAAAGATCCAGCTTATAATCATTAAGACCAATTTCTACCTTATGGTTTTCATGATAATAGGAAGTAATCAAAGAAGAAATCAGTTTAGGAAAGCTCTCCTCCTGATTAAAACTTTCAGCATTATAGGCGATGAGCAACTCCATCAAAACCGGCAAGCGTTTCGCAAAATTCACCATCGCCACAAACTCATCATAATTTGCTTGAACAGTAAGATCTCGTCCAGTAAGATACTTATCCACATAAGGCGCATAAAAGATGAGTTCTTTCGAATGTTTCTTATAAAAATTCACAAATTTCGGATAGTTGAGTGAAATAAAATAGTTAGCTGCCAAGGCTCTAACAAGGTAGATATCGCCCGGTGTCGTTTCATAAGCTGCCTCTAAATAACGGCTCGATCTTTCAAGCGAAACTTTCGGAGTCATGAGCAATTGATAATCTCGATATTTTTGATTATCCGAAAAAATTCGATCCACAATTTTTTTGGGCATCCGACTTATGGATTCTTCCAAATTTTTGTTTTCTTTTAAGGTCTTCTCAAGCTCCGATGCGTAGCTCTCAGATTTTTCTAAAGCCTGCAGAGTATCACTCTCACTTTGTTTAATTTCTTGCAGGAACAACAACAAAGAAATGATAATCACCATGCATGAACTCGTCAGCACTAAACTCACATACTTATTGCGGCGCCATAAAAAACTAAGCTGAGTCAAAAGGCCGGCTTCTTGGGCAAAAGTTGGGTAACTATTGAGGTAACGCTCTATATCATTTTTTAAATCTTCAACCGATTTATAACGATCTCCACAGTCAACTGACATCGCCTTTGCGATTACCGCACTTAGGCTCTTGGGCAGATCCGCACTACTCAGCCCCTGAAGATCACCTAAACGACTTTGCGCTAGGCGCTCATCTAAACTCTTCCCTTTTAAACGATCGGGAACAAGTAGAGTATACAGCAAAGCTCCCAAAGCATAAATATCGGTCTGCTCATTCTTATTCTTACCTTCCAATTGCTCGGGGGCCATGTAAGCTGGTGTCCCTTTCGCTTCGCCATACATCGTACAATGATTGAGCATGTCTGCATCAACTTGGTAGGCCGATGTTTCTTCTCCGGCATCTTTCCTAGTGAGGATCTTTCCCAAGCCCCAATCACACACGATTACTTCACCGTACTCTCCGACTTGCACATTATCTGGCTTAAGGTCTAAATGTAAAATTTTTCTCGAATGGGCATAGGATATCGCATCACAAATCTTTACGTAAATCCCCAAGAGAATATTTTGCTTACGATCTAGCTGAATGTAGTCTTGTAGGCTTGAACCCGTCTTTAATTCCATGGTAAAAAAGGGCTCACCCTCATCGGATAAGGCGATCTGGTAGATCTTAATTATATTCGGGTGATCTAGCAGAGACGTGAGTCGCGCCTCTCTAATAAAGGCATCGCGCAACTCAAATTTAGAAGGTTCATTAAGAGTCGCTTTGGCTACGTAACGGTGAGTACTATTACAAAAGACTTTAGAAATCTTTTTCATACCTCCCGTAGCTATCACGGTTTCATCAGTGAATTTATCTGCTGTCTGTGGTAATTGGTCACACAAGAGCGAAGTCACTTCTTGTGTTTCATCATAACTCTCCGCCTCCTCATACAGTGATAAAAAATCGCTCATATCAAAATTCTAAGCTCGCACGTAACTTATTCATTTCTTTCAGCAAACGATCTTTCACTCGATTGCGCAAGACATAAACTGTATTGGCGGGAACATCCAATTTCTCGCTGATCTCTTTTGTTTTCATGCCTTTTGAACTCAATAGAAAAACGTCGATTGCCTTGCCTGAAAAGAACTGTCGCAAATGCTCAATGACGTGATTCACCATATAATTGACCCACTCATCATTAATGAGCTCATCAATTCGACTGGAGTTTTCACTTTCTTCTTCTAAATCAGCAAGCGACAAAGACAATTCACGATTCTCCCGCTTTCGATAAGAACGCATATAAGCCAAAATAGCATGACGAATTACCACTCCTAACCAAGCTCTAAACTTGGCACCTTCACGCACTTCATATTGCTGTAATGATTTCCAGATCTTCAAAAGTACTTCTTGTTTCAGGTCATCGTGAATCTGATGAGGGATATCCATCTTGTGGAGTAGCATTTGGATGAAGCCAGCGTAGTACTCCACAAATTCATTCCAGGCTAATTGATCGTTCGGATCCTTCGCTCTCATAAGAAGCGTTTTTCTCGTATTATATTGATCCGTCATCTTCTGTAAATCCTAGCTAATTACATGCAGTATACAACTTTAATTGCACTCTGCGCAAAAAAATAACATAAATTTTCTCATGGCTGTAAAGAAATGAAATCTTACTTGCACTTACATAAGGGAACAAAGTAAATTCAAAAATCAATTTATAAGGAAAGCCATGAAGATAAAAACAAGTCAAGTCCTAGGAAGTTTACTGCTTTTGACCTTCGGTACACTCGTATCTGCCAAAACGCAAAGTCCCGTCATCTATGAAGCCGAGGACGCACATCGCGACAAAGTCACTCATGAGCACAACCACCTTGGATTTTCTAGCACTGGCTTTGCCGCTGGCTTTTATAACAATAACAAAGGCATACTCACTTTTAAAGCTCAATCAGATAAAGCCGGGGAGCAGGTAATCACTTTCCGTTATTCCGCTGGTTTTGGCGACGCAGAATTAAAGCTCACCATCAATGGACAAACACAAATAATCACCATGCCAGCCACGGAAGGCTGGAAAGTCTGGAGTGATCATTTTGTCAAAGTCCCTCTTAAAAAAGGCGAAAATACTATCTCTTTACAAATGAAGGACTCCACTCATAAATGCGTGAACATTGATTATTTAGCTACGGGAAAACTCGAAGTCAAATTACCCGAACAAAAGGCTAAAACCCTTCGAGACCTCTTTTTTAAGCCTGGCGGCTGGGAAAATATTGCTTCGGCAAAAGCTAAGAGAAGAAAACTCATCGTCACGGAAGAAGGCGAAGGTATGCTCATCAATGGCCGCAAAGGCAAGACCAACAACATCTCCACTAAGAAGCACTACAAAGATATTGAGTTTCACCTAGAATTCATGCTAGCAGAAAAATCCAACGCGGGGGTCTACTTCATGGGCCGTTATGAAATTCAAATTTTAGATTCATACGGAAAAGATAAATGGGGTTCCGGCGACATGGGGGGCCTCTATCAGCGCTGGCCACCAGCGCGCGGAGCTGGTGTTGCTGCTAAAGTAAATGCCGCCAAAAAACCCGGTGAGTGGCAAACAATGGATGCTGTTTTCCGCGCCCCCCGCTTTGATGAAAAAACGGGAAAAAGAATCTCACAAGCCTATTTTAAAGAAGTCAAAATTAATGGCCAAGTCGTGCAAGAAAACCTCTATGCAGTAGGTCCCACGCGCTCTTCGCAATTTAACGACGAGGCTCCCAAAGGCCCCATCATGATCCAGGGTGACCACGGCCCCATTGCCATTCGTAAAATGACTGTAAAAGAAATTGATTTAGAAAGCACTAAGACAAAAGAATTAACTGCCGATGAGCAACGTCCACTCGCAAAAAATGGTGAGGCTATGGTAGAAATGGTGGCCATGGGAAAAGGTATCTTCCAAAACAAAGGTTGCATTGAATGCCACAACACGACGACGGATAATGAATTCGTCAAAACTGGCCCCGCAATCTACGGCATTTTCCAAAAGAAACCTATAAGCATTAAAGTACTTGAGAGTGCGGAAAAACATCTTGTGGATTTTCCCGCAGACAAAAGCTACCTCTACCAATCTCTGAGGGAGCCCACTGCACACTTGTCATTAAATGTGAATGATAGCAACAAACCTCATTTGCCCATCATGCCTATTTTTACTCCGGAAACATTGAAGGACAGCGAGATTGAAGCCATCTATCACTACCTTCTCACCCTTAATGAAGAGAAAAATGCGGGTCCCAAAGTAAGCTGGCTCAACAAACCAAGTGATCAATACAATATCTGGAAAGATCGCGGTTCAGTCATTGTTCAAAATCGCCCTCGCATACAAAGAACGAATATCCCCGGTACATCTGCAAGAACTTATTTTGTTGGTCTCCCAGGAAACCTCAACTACAGTTTTGATCAGCGCACAATGGGAATCTCGATGATATGGAATGGCCCTTTCGTCAGTATTAATGGCATGATGAATGGTCGCGGTAAGCCCAGCGCTATCGGCGACAAAGCGATTAAATGGACTCAAGGCACAAGTGACTTTTTCACCCCTTACCTCGCGAGTGGCAAACTCCTAGACCGTTCTTGGGCCGAGCCTGCTAAAGCCGACTATCACTATGTTTATAAAACCCTCCACTTTGAAGGTGACTTTCTTGAAGAAGTTCGCAAACTTGATAGTAAATTTATTTCTGTTGAAACCAAAAAAGGGCAAATCCCAAAATTCCACTATGAAGTGGAAGGCAATCGACTCGACCTCACTTTCGAGGTTCAGAAAAACAATTCCATCAAGGCTATTTTTAATGCTCAATTGAAGCGTGACCTAAGCCTCAATGTCCCCACCAGCAACTTTACTGACTTCAAAGCAAGTGCAGGATCCATTGAGGGCAATAAATGGACTCTGCCCGCAGGCACCCACAAGAACATTATCTTCACGGCTAAGCGCAAAGCTCAATTCAAAAAAATCCATACCGCGGGTGTAAACTCTGCTCCAGCCGAAAACTTAAATGGACAAAAAATCAAATGGTCCAAAGCGCCTGATACTGAACAGAAAAAAGCTGGTATGGATTCCGCTTACACTCTTCACAATGCCGAAGCCCCCAAAGATATCCATGGCCGTACACAACTTTTTGAGCCGCTTGGCATTGAGTTCTTAAACAAAGACATCGCCTTTGTCACCACTCGTACCGCAGGAATCTGGAAAGTTGTTAAAGATGAGTGGTTTCTCTTTTCGGAAGGACATTATGATTCACTTAGCGTACTTATTGAATCAGAAAACTCAATTGTCATCGGTGAAAAGCCCGGCCTCACTCGCCTCATTGATAGTGATGGTGATAACTGGGCCGACAAACGCGAAAACGTTTCCGATCACTTCCGCTTCTGTGGCAATTATCACGAATACCTTTACGGACCCATACCCTATAAAGGTGGCTACCTCTACAACCTTAACCTCACGCACAACCTCCCCTTTAACTACAAAGCTGGCGGTGCCTTCATGGGAACAGGCGGGGGCTTAAAAGGTTGGATGTGTTATGTGGATAAAGATGGTAACTTCTCCACATTCGCCAATGGCTTTCGTAGCCCTGCCGGCCTCTCACTCTCTCCTAACAAGGAAATTATTTATACAGAAAACCAAGGTGAATACGTTGGCACATCCAAGGTCTTCAAAGTCGAAAAAGGCAAATTCTACGGTAACCCAACGGGTTTAGTAGATCTTCCTGGAGTGAACTTCAAAAGTAAAGAGATTCAGTGGGACAATGTAAAAGCCAAGCGCGAGACGGCCATGATTCTCCTTCCACATAATAAAGTCATGAATGCTCCTGGCAATCCAACTTGGGACCTCACCAAGGGAGCTTTCGGCCCCTTCGAAGGACAAATGTTCCTTGGTGATCAAACTCAATCCTGCATCTACCGCATTGCAACGGAAACTATCAATGGAGTCGAACAAGGTGTTGCCCTACCCTTCGCCAACAAGCTTGCCTCAGGTGTTATGCGTTTGACTTTCAACCCGAAAGACAATAGCCTCTGGGTGGGTCAGACTGGCCGTGGTTGGAGAGCGCAAGGTGGCGCTGAAAGCAGCCTCCAAAAAATCACTTTCTCTGGAGAAACTCCCAATGCCATACATACAGTCAAAGTCACTCCTAAGGGTTTTGATATTCATTTCACCAAAGCTCAAGATTCCAAAAACTTTGGTGCTATAAATGCAAGCTCATGGTATTATGAGGATTCCCCTAAATATGGTTCGCCTGAAAAAGGCAGTCGTAGCGAAAACATATCCTCTATAAATTGGAGTGCTGACCAAAAGACTTGTTCTATCCAGTTCAAAGACTTTAAGGTCGATGATATTAAAGGTACAAACAAAAGCGCTAGAGTTTATTACCTCGATCTTAACAAAACGAGCTTCGGCAAAGCCGTCGGCCCCTTCCTCTCGAAAGCCTATTACACCGTCAACTCAATACCCAAGAACTAAATCTAATCTAGACAAAAAAAAGCCCGGCACAATGCCGGGCCCAAACAAGGAATATACTAAAGTGCAGGCAACCCTACCTGCACTTATTTTGTTACTTAGAATTCGTAGATATAAGAAACCGAGATACCAGGTCCTTCAGAATCTTCGTCTTCACCAACTTCTTTCATTTTTTGGTAACCGACCTCAACACCAAGACCGAAATCAAAGAAGTAACCTGCAGAAACTTGTACTGCACGACCATTATTTTCTTCATCAGCTTCTTCATGGTCCTGAAGGTAATCAGTATAAGTACCACCTACGCGCCAGTTATAATAAGTGAACTGAGCGCCCCAGTTAACGGCCGTCATGTCGTATTCACTCTCAGCACCAACAGAACTAATATCTTGGATTTCGTTCATAAGCGCTAGACGAATATTTTCATCATAGTGAAAAATGTACTTACCGCCAATGACGAAACGCTCTTCATCATCACCGTGCTCATCACTGTAATCAGCTTCAGCCTGAAGTGCGTAACCACCAAGAACAACAAATTCATGAATGTATTCATCTGACATGAAGTAGAGGTTATCGAGGCGGAAACCTAATGCATAAGATGAGAAATCTTCTGTATTAGCAGGACCACCATCTTCAAGCTCTATATCTCCACCATCGCGATCATTAATTGCTGATTCATTAAGTGCTGTGTCTGAGAAAAAAGTCGATGCATCTAAAGTCAATTTTGAGCCATTGTCAAAACTATGTTCGTACTTAAGGTTAAACGCAATCTTTTCTAGGAGCATGAGTTCTTCTTGAACTTCGTAGCCATAATAACCAGGATACTCATGCATACCGAAGCCAATTGGAATTCTCATTTTACCCGCTTGCAGTGAGAGATCATCAACAAGAACTAGGTCTAGATATAATTGATCAATGTAAAGCACGTGATCTTCGAAATACTTATTATCAGTATCTTCATCATCATGACCGCCGCCACCATGCTCATGGCCATGTGAGTGATCTTCTTCGAGTTTCAAACCCGCGAAGATACCAATTCTATCTGTGAAATTAACCATAAAATCAGCATGTGTGTGTGAGTCTTAGCAACTTTTTGGTTATCTTCATTAAAATCAAAGTGATTAGATGAGTGAATATGACCAGTAAAGAATTGATCTTTACCGTGATCACAAATGTGCGAACCTGCAGTATGAGTATGACCTTTACCACTTGGAGCCGCTAAAGCAGTTGACGCTGCAAGAAATCCGAATGTAGTGATGAAACGTTTTAAAAACATTGATGTGTTCCTTAATTAATTATGATAATGAGTTATCAATACTAATTGTAATTGATAATCAATTATCATTCAAGTGTTAAAATTATATTAAATGATAATTAATTATCAAAAAAATTGTTTTATGGGTTTTACATACATCGCAGGGCTCTTTTAAGAGTTTTGTACTTGTCTAACAATTAAGCAAAATGCTTATGTCACAGTTTAAGTCACTCCCCGCAAAACCTTTAAATTGCGCTTTAGTGACTTCGTGTTACTTTAGGCGCGTCTATTCTAAAACTGGAGAAATATAAAAATGAAAAAAACTGTTGATGATGTAAACTTCGAAGGAAAAAGAACCTTCATTCGTTGCGATTTTAACGTACCTGTAGTTGATGGTGCAATTAGTAACGATCTTCGTATTGTTTCCGCTCTACCTACAATCAAAAAAGTTCTTGCTGACGGTGGTCGTGCCGTTCTCGCTTCTCACATGGGCCGTCCAAAAGGCCAACGCGATGAGAAATTCAGTCTCAAACTCGTAGCTGCACGCCTCACTGAGCTCCTCGATCAAGATGTTGCACTTCTTAACGATTGCTTCGGCGCTGACGTTGAAACCGCTGTAAACGCTCTCGAAAACGGCCAAGTAGTTCTTCTCGAAAACGTTCGTTTCCACGCTGCAGAAACTTCAAAAGACGCTGCTGATATCGAAGGCATGGCTGCGGAATTCGCAAAATTCACTGACATCTTTGTTGGCGATGCTTTTGGTTCTGCTCACCGTGCTCACGCTTCTGTCGTCGGTCTCTCTAAACACGTTGAAGCTGTGTCTGGTTACCTCATGGCTAAAGAACTCGAGTACTTCGGTAAAGTTCTTGAATCACCCGAAAAGCCTGTTGTGGCTATCCTCGGTGGTGCAAAAGTATCTGACAAGATCATGCTTATCGAAAACATGCTCGACAAAGTTGACAAAGTCATTGTCGGCGGTGGCATGGCTTACACTTTCCAATACGCTCAAGGTCGCGATGTTGGTAACTCACTCCTCGAAAAAGACAAAGCTGAACTCGCACTTTCTCTCATTGAAAAAGCTAAAGCTAAAGGCGTCGAGCTTATCCTTCCTCTTGATACTGTAATTGCTGATGACTTTTCTGCTGATGCCAACACTGAAGTTGTCACAGGCGACATCAAAGCTGGTTGGGAAGGCATTGACGTAGGCCCTGCGGCAGTAGAACAATTTTCTGCAGCTGTTGCTGACGCAAAAGTTGTCGTTTGGAATGGTCCTTTAGGCGTATTCGAAATCGAGCCTTTCTCACACGGTACTCGTGGCATGGGTGAAGTTCTCGCTAAGTCTTCTGCTACAACGATCATCGGTGGCGGCGACACAGCCTCTGCAGTAGTTAAGTTTGGTATTGCAGATCAAATGTCACACATCTCCACTGGTGGCGGTGCTTCCCTCGAGCTTCTCGAAGGTAAAGTCCTCCCAGGTGTTGATTGCTTAAACGAAAAGTAATCGTTTAGCACACAGCCAATAAAAAGCCACTGACTTTCGTCAGTGGCTTTTTTATTGTAGCAAAACTAGAATAATAATGTTAAACTATATCGAATAGTAAATATAGAGGGAGGTCTATTCATGTATAAACTATTAGCAGTCTTAATCTGCGTATTAAATTGTGCGCTTTTCGCAAATAACAATAGTCTAAGCGGATTGATCAATTTTGATCAGAATGACCGCAGCCTGAATAGCTACGAAACACTATTAAGCCATTTAAAGTCACTTGAGCAACACAACAAAAGCGAAGCTATAAAAGCACTTATTAAACAAAGCCAATTACTTATTAAAGCAAAAAACGCCCTACATGAAAGTTCTGAAAAACTGAAAAGTAAAACCCTCAAAGTTGGTTCAAAAAATATAGAAATCCTCGAACTACGCGACAGTTCAATTCTGTATAATTCTGCCGGAAAGGAAAAGGATGCCTCACTCAACAAAATGCCTACTAGCTTTTATTATGCCTTGCTGAAACAGGTAAACTTCCCTGACTATCTCGATGCTAGCTTTTCATACGCCGCTTTTCACGGAGACCTTAAGAGTGCTCAGCAACTCATGAACATTCTTAAAAAGGGTAAGAAACAAACTGCGTCGCACATCTACACCTTTCATTACTTTTCAAAATTAAACGATATCATAAAAACGGGCAAGCTCCTCGAAAAAGCTTCAGCGCAAATTAAGACCAATGATATTGCTGCCGCCAACAATACCCTTTCCTTCATTTCACAAACTATTATCAGATCACCAATTCAGAAAAGTTTGTTTACACCCGAGATCAAACAACGTCATGATATAATCCTAAGAACCATAAACAAAGTAAGGCAAGCCGAGCTTCTACTTTTTGCCGATTTCCCTCTTGAACCTGACCAAAGGATGAAAGTTAAATGCCTCAACTATCCGGAATTCCAATACGATGTCTACCTCCCTCCGCAGTACAAACATGACGGATCCGTTCTTCTCCCCATCATGTATACTTTCAGTCCTGGAGGCGGAGGCATGGTCGGACATTTCAAAAAAATGGCTCAAGAGAAAGGCATTATCCTTATCGGTAATCTCGAGAGTAAAAATAATCAGAGCTACGATTTAATTAAAAATTCTTGGTATGCCATACAGCGCGATATAAAAAGTCGAATTCATTTTGAACCTGGTCGTCAGTTTGCCGCAGGCATGTCTGGTGGCGCTGCCACTACTTATGTTTTTGCCCGAAGATTTTATAGTCAAATTTCCGGGGCTATACCAATGGGTGGATGGCTCGGCTTTAACACCAACCCTAACGATCATTGGCAGTTATCCGGCTACAAAGTTGTTAGAACATGCGGTAACAATGACAAGGGGGCTAAATCCTACATAAAACGTGATAAAGATATTTTAGCTACTCATAATATTGAAATCAAAGACCTTTCCTTTAATGGAGGTCACTCTCCGGCTCCCTACCCTGTTCAAATCAATGCCATCGACTGGCTCCTAGAAAAGCGCCCCCTTGCCAAAGATCAACAAGCCGCAGAGAAATTTTACTTACAAAGCGCATCACTCATCCATAGCAAGCTGGCTGGTACCGTATTAGTTGACTCTTTAAGCATTATGCGTAATCAACCCTATACTTGGACGAGCTTCAGAGCTCGCAAACTCTATGAGGAAGTTTTATATACGTATGGAACAGAAATTTCAAAATTCAAAAATAACTTGTCTAACATCAGCATGGATCGCCTTACAATCGATACATTTGGTGAAGACATGTACGGAGCGGCTCTTGTAGGCGACCATCAAACTTTCTGGGCCTGCCTCACTATTTTGGAGCAACAAAAGGGCCTCGACTTACACTTAAAAACTGCCACTTGGCAGCTTACACACTCAAAGTATGAAAAAATTAAAAACAGGCAGAAAGCTCGTGAGCTCTTTGACTCAAAAAAGAAATTAACTTTAGACGAAACTATCGTCAAAGCCTCCTTAGCCATAGCAGAAAACAAGAAAGACGAGTACCTAAAACTCAAAAAAGAAATTGAGTCACGCATAGAAGCTAGAGAAGAAAAATATTCGAAAAAACGCTACGAAGAAGTCCTCAAACAAGTCAACACGCTTTAGTTATCTTCATTTACTATAAAGTCGTTCACTCAATTAAGTCTCACACATATACCGTCTTTTCTTTCCTCAACAGAAAAACTCACATCGACGAACTTTTGAATCACCTCCATATTAGTAAGGCTGTGGCTCGAAAGTTCGGTGCATAAAAGCTCCCCCTTACCTGATAAAGCCATGGGCAAGAGAAGCTGATCAGCCAGATATTCTCCAACGGGAGCTTCGCTCAGCTGATATTTGCGAACTTCGCGAACCAACCTGTCAGCGACTCGTGCTGCCTTCAGTCCACGCTCGCCAAATGAACTTGTGAATTCCGTCACATTTTCATACTCCTGCAAAGCCATAATGATATTTCCTGGCCCCTTAGGATCTATTACTTTCTTCGCAAATATCTCATTCCATTCAAGTTTTTCACTGAGTACTTTTACCTCTGACTCAGCTATCGACAAAGGAATGGAAGAGACCCAAGCTTCGGCTTTTCGACTGATCAATTTCCCTCGCTCCATTAGTGATAATGACTTGAGTTTCTCAACTGGATAAATTTTCACTTTCATGTGCCCTCCACCAGCAGGAAAGAAACCCCAAGTCAATAAGTCCACATCAACTTCAACACCCATTTTCTTCAATTGAGGTAAAAAAGCTTTTTCCAAAAAGTCAAAGGGCGGCGCCATAGGATTGTGAGTCCCACCTTCCAATTCAAGACTACTAAAACCCTCCGCCAACATTAGCGCAGGTAAAACCGTTTGAAGCACTAAACTCGCACTTCCCGCAGAGCCGACACTAAAGTGATAATCACCTGATTTAATTTTCCCAGGCTGAAAACTTAGATGAAGCGATTTAAGTTCATCCCCTTTGACACGCGCCCCACAAATTTTTTGCGCAGCTCGCACACAGGCGAGATGTTGTCGCATCAAGCCTGGCTTCGCACGCCCAGCTCGAATATTTTTAAATTCAACGCGCTTCCCCATGATCATACTCAAAGCTAGTGAAGTACGCAAAACTTGACCACCCCCCTCACCGAGAGATCCATCTATATGTATAACTTCATTCATAAATTCTCCTTATATTGCGGAGCCCTTGCGGACTCCGCAAATTTATCTAACCTTTCACACAAACAACTTGTTTCAGTGTATGAACGATATCGACCAAGTCGTTTTGAGCAGTCATCACGGCATCAATATCTTTGTACGCCATCGGGATTTCATCAATCACCCCAACATCTTTTCGACATTCCACCCCTTGCGTTGCCTTGATTTGGTCCTCGATTGAGTACTTTTTACGCGCCGCCGTTCTCGACATAGCACGCCCCGCCCCGTGGGAACAGCTACAAAAACTTTCTTGATTCCCTTTACCGCGAACAATAAAAGATTTCGCTCCCATGCTTCCAGGAATAATACCCAATTCACCTTCACGAGCACGAACGGCGCCTTTTCTAGTCACGAGAACATTTTCACCAAAGTGATTTTCTTTTTCAACGTAGTTATGGTGACAGTTCACCGCCATCTTATTGGTCGTAAAGGGAGGCAACTCACCTGAATTTCGCAATTCTTGAATCAAGTTTTCCATCATCATAAAACGATTGGTTTTTGCATAATCTTGAGCCCATTGAACGGCGTCACAGTAATCATCAAAGTGCTCCGTACCTTCTGGAAAATAAGCGAGATCTTTATCTGGAAGATTGATCATCCATTTTTCCATATCTTTTTTTGCCTTGTTGATATAAGACATTCCGATACGATTCCCGATTCCTCTCGAACCCGAGTGCAACATAATCCAAACACATTCTGATTCATCTAGGCAAAGTTCAATAAAATGATTCCCACCACCCAAACTTCCTAGCTGCTGGACAGGGTGACGACGCGTCTCAGACTGCGGGTTTTTGGCAATGATTTTTTGATAGCCATCTTCTAAGTTTTCCCAAGCTTTAGCCACCGACGCAGGTGCTTCTTTCCATCCACCCTTTTTATGATTCGCCGAGCGACTCGAAAAATCTCCATGAGGACAAGCTGCTTCAATAGCCAAACGAATCTTAGCCAAACTATCTGGTAGATCATTCGCCTTCAAAGAAGTTTGCACCGCCATCATTCCGCAACCAATATCGACCCCAACTGCCGCGGGAATAATCGCCCCCTTAGTTGGAATCACACTCCCAATTGTCGCACCTTTACCAAGGTGAACATCTGGCATCAAAGCGATCCATTTGTAGATAAAAGGCATCTGAGCAGCTTTTCTCACCTGCTTTTCTGCCTCGGGTTCAAAAGGCACACCTTTCGTCCAGGCTTTCACCAAACCTCTTCCTTTCTCATCTGACAAAACATTAAAATTCATTTTTCTTTCTCCATAAAATTTATATTAAACTAATTGCGATTTTCGCAAATTCTTTATTGAGCTGAGGAGCTAGGCTCCTCAGCAATGTGATTAAGCCAAAGATCTCATCCCATCAATCACGCTCTTATCACCCGCGATGATTGTTATGTCCGCATTGTTGGCCACTTTCTCGGCCATCTCAATCTCACGCAACTTTAACAAGATAGGATTCTGTTCCATGATCTTTGCAGTGTTCGCTTGAGAACGCATCGCCGCAGTCTCTTCTCGACGAGTAATGTAAGAAGCCTCAGCCACTTTGCGTGCTTCAGTCACTCGGTTTAAAATATCTTTCATATCGCCAGGCAATATGATATCTTTCAAACCCAAGGAACGAACCGCTAAACCCATTTTCAAACCTGCATCTTTAATGCTGGATTCAACGAACTGCTCCAAGCTCTCCTTATCACTCAACAAACTATCTAAATCACGCGCACCGATGGCACTACGCAAAATCATTTGAGCTTCTTTGTACAAGGCTGCTTGATAGTCCTGGAATTCTTGGATTGCTTTCACAGCATCTTGCACTTTATAAGTCACTAAAGCATTGACTCGCAAAGACACTTTATCCTCAGTCATAATCTCCTGACCACTGATTTCAAAAGTTGACTCACGTAAATCCACAATTGTCACATCGACTTTTCGAATGTTCTTCCAGTAAGCGTATCGACCTTCTTCAAAACGATGTTCTAATTTCCCATCGATATTCACTAAGGCAATTTGACCGGCGTTCACATCCACTTTTTCGACTAAAGCCGAACTGGAACGAAGCATATCATTCATACGTGAGTGATTGATGAAGACCTCATCCACTGACAAAGATTCGACTTCTACCTTGTTACCTTCTTTCCAAAAGGCGAAAATAGACGCCGAAAACACATCATAGAAGCGACCGTTCACAGTAATCAAAGCGCGCTTATTATCTTCCAAAGAGAAGAACTCTAAATCGGGAAAAATTTCTGCTCTGCGAGACATATTCTCTAAATCAGCGTGAACAAAAACTTTGGACACTTTATAGATCTCAATCTCAACTTTTTCAAAAACCGTCCAATAAGCATGAATCCCAGGCTCTAAAAATCTCTCGACTCGACCATTAATTTTCAAGATCCCGCGCTCTCCTTCTAAGACTTTGACGATTTCCATATCAGTCGCCCAATCGCGATTTCTCCAGATAAAGTCCAAATGCTCACTCTTTAATTGCAATTGTCGTACATCGTAGATTTCGAACTGCACGTTTGCCAAGGGTTTCGCAAAATAGCGCCCAGCTTTTAATACGGCTTTAAACTCACCTTTTACAAATTTTAAGGCTCTTTCATATTCTTTTACTTTTATCATCTTTCTATTCCTTTTTTTCTATTAGTGTTCTCAGAAAAAGATCCGTTTCCTCACGATCAAAGTTCGCGGAAGCAGGCTTGAGCCGTCATTCTCAATCCTTCAGACTTCCATGCTCTCATCTCCTTCTTTCCTCAGCACTGACCTTCATCCAAATTGTCTCCTGCCGGCGAATCCGCCGCTTGCAAGGCTTCCTTCAACCACCCTCAAGGAGGGCTGGATTTCACTTCTCTTTTTCTTCGAACGGTTTTGTTTGCCCTTGCGGGCGGGGTTTAAGGCGAGATTCGAACTCGCGACAACACGATCCTGAGTCATGCGCTCTACCTAATTGAGCTACTTAAACATTCGCGTTACAGGCGACTGTTGGTATCGACTCCTGCTTTCAAACCGTTCACGGAACGCTAAAACCTCATCACTGTGGCTCAGGCGATAGCGCCGCCGGCATGAGTCGATGGAAGTATTAAAGAATAAGCCGTGCCAACTTTTTCGAATGAGGATTAAACGGAGTTATAAATATTTTATAATAAAGTAGATAAGAATATTTAAATATTTTATTAGAATTTCAACAAGGACATAAAGTATAAATTTTATATATATTATTATATAAATTTATATTTTTGGATATATAATTAAACATGAAAAAGAAAGTACTCATTGGCCTACTTGGCCCAAGCCTTGATATGGGAACCAAAAGCACCCGCTGGGAAAAGTGGCGTCCAAGCGTCGCCTTGTGCATGCATGAAGATCTAGCTTTTGATCGCTATGAACTTTTAAGTCAAAAACGTTTTTCTATTTTGTGCGATACCGTGGTCACCGATATTGAAACAGTCTCTCCGGAAACGCAAATCAATCATCATCATATAGAATGGCGCGATCCTTGGAACTTTGTCGAGGTCTATAGCGCGCTCTACGAATTTTCTCGCAACTATGATTTCAAAGAGGACGAAGAGTACTACATCAACATTACGACCGGGACTCACGTGGCTCAGATATGCCTTTTTCTGCTCACCGAATCTTACCATTTCCCAGCTCAACTTATCCAGTCCTCCCCAAGTCATAAAAAGCACAAAAATGTCGCTGGCACCTATTCGATCATTGACCTAGACCTCTCTCAATACGACAAGCTAGCCAATCGCTTCAAAGCCGAAGCGATTGAGAGCTATGAACTCCTTAAATCGGGAATCAAAACACAAGATCTCAAATTTAATCAACTCATCGAGAGGATTGAAAAAGTATGCTTGCGCTCAAGTGCCCCGCTATTACTAACCGGACCAACAGGCGCAGGCAAATCGCATTTGGCGAGTCGAATTTTTGAACTACGCCAACAAAAACGCCAGCTCAAAGGCAACTTTGTGGAAGTCAACTGCGCCACACTACGAGGAGACGCCGCTATGTCGACTTTATTCGGACATAAGAAAGGATCATTCACCGGCGCTAGCTCAGATCGCCCCGGCCTTCTAAAAGAAGCCGATGGTGGCCTGCTCTTTCTAGATGAAATTGGTGAACTCGGACTCGATGAACAAGCCATGCTATTGCGCGCCCTAGAAGATAAAAGCTTCCTCCCTCTCGGAGCAGACAGCCTCGCGAGCAGTGACTTTCAATTAATCTGTGGAACAAATCGCGAGCTCTATGAAGCCGTAGAAGAAGGCCGCTTTCGCGAAGATCTCCTCGCTCGTATTAACATCTGGAACTTCAAACTCCCAGGCTTAAAAGATCGCCAATCCGACATAGAGCCCAATATCGATCACGAACTTCAGAAATTTGCCGAAGACTCAGGCACACTAATGCGCTTCACCAAGGAGGCTCGAAAAAACTATCTCGATTTTGCAACTTCCGCAGATGGCGAATGGAAGGGGAATTTTCGCGATCTCAATGCCTCAATCCATCGTATGGCTACCCTAGCCGATTCTAGTCGCATTGGAAAAGAACTGGCTGAAGATGAAATCAGCCAACTCAAGCATCAGTGGAATAATCGAAACATTAACAAGGAAGATCGAATTCTCAAAGAACTCTTTTCTCCTGATTTCATTGAAGAAATCGACCCCTTTGATCTCCCTCAGTTGGCGAACGTGGTTAAAACTTGTCGAGAATCCAAGAACCTCTCCGAAGCCGGCCGCAAGCTCTTTTGCGTTTCCCGCAAAAATAAAAAAGTCCCTAACGACGCCGATCGCCTCCGCAAATACCTCGCACGTTTTGAACTTACTTGGCAGGATATTTATCCAAACTGATCAAGCCATATCAAAGAGTAAGAGTTCTGCATCCTCGATAGCTTCAACCGAGAAATCTTGAGCTTCTTCAAAACTTATCGCATCTCCAGCACTCAAGTCTTGATGATTGACACTGATGGTCCCTCGAGCAACTTGTAGCCAAACTTTGCGTTTGTTTTCAAATCTGTAAGTTAATTCTCTGCCTTGATCCAGCTCACTGACAAGAAATTTTGCGTCTTGAGCTATTTGAAAAGAACCCTGATCACCTTTTGGTGAGGCTATTAATTGCCATTGATTCGCTCTGCCTTGAGGCGAGAAACTCTCTTGTTCATATCTCGGCTTAAGAGCTTTTGTATGTGGTAAAATCCAGATCTGATACAAATGCACGGGCTCCGTGCGTGAAGCATTGAACTCACTATGTCGAATGCCCTTACCCGCGCTCATGTATTGCACATCTCCATGCTCAATCACTCCGCCATTGCCCATACTATCCTCGTGCCTTAGCCCACCTGATAGAACATAAGTCAAAATTTCTGCATCTTTGTGAGGGTGAGTTCCAAAACCTTGGCCAGCTTCTATCACATCTTCATTCAAAACTCGCAAAGGCCCAAAACTCATGGCTTGCGGATTATAATATTCACCAAAGGAAAAACTATGCTTGGTCTTAAGCCAGCCATGCTCAACATGACCCCTGTCTTGCGCTCTATAAACTTTCATTTTCCAAACTCCTTTACTCAAACTATCTTGGATCAGCCTCGATAATCTATCGCAATTTTAATTTAATTATTCACTTTATTTTTTTGGCTGATTAAGTAATCAATCGACCATTTCCCCGCGCCACTCACAAAAAGGCTTAGCATCATACCGATATAGAGTAAATGAAACTCAAAACCTTCACCTTCTTGCTGACCAAACCAATTCATGAAAAACCCATTTGCCCAATGCATTTTCAAAGCGCCTAACATTATAATTGTATGACTCGCCGCTACAAAACGCGTACCCACACCACTCAATAACATCAGTGCCCCAATGGATTCACCAATAATAACTAAGAATGCCACCAACCAAGGAAGACCTGCAACACTAGTCATATAATTCATCGTCCCTTCAAATCCATGACCGCCAAACCAGCCTAGCAACTTTTGGGCTCCGTGGGGAAAGATAACTATTGCAGCCATAAGCCTAATCAAAAGCGGGCCAAATTTATCTTCTGTATAAAAAAACTTCTCTACTAAATGTTTCATCTTCAATTTCCTTTTTTATGTTTTTGAAACTGAATAAAGATAAACAGGCTTTGATATAAAGTAAATATATGTAATTTTTAGTTAAACCATAAATAAAATTTATATTATGACTTTAGAGCAAATACATATTCTTAAAACAATTGTCGATGAAGGCAGTTTCCAAGCAGCAGCTGACAAACTCTGGAAAACCCAACCCGCCATCAGCATGTCGATAAATAAGTTAGAAACTGAGCTCGGCCTGCAGCTCTTTGATCGCGGACACCGCAAAACCACACTCACAGCTCATGGTCAACGCATCTATGAGTACGCAGAACAAATGCTAATTAACGCTGAAGAAATCACTTCATTAAGCCAATACTTAAACGAAGCGCATGAGGAAGAAATCGCCATTGCTATTGATACTATTTGCCCTTTAAAGACATTATTAATTCTGTTCAAAAACTTCTTCCAAAGTTACCCCAAGACACGACTCAAAATCAATTTTGAAGTTTTAGGCGGAACGCTTGAGCGTCTCGAACAAGACAAAGCTCACATCGTGATCTCGAACTTAGGGAGCCCCAGTTCCCCTCTCGATAGGATTCCACTATGGGACATAAACATGACTCCCGTTTGCGCGCCCAATTCGCTCAATCTTGATGATCAAAATTATATCTCCACTAATAAGTTAAAACGATCACCCCAAATTGTCATCCCAGAGACTTCTGAGGCTCGTAGCAATTCAAAGTCGCTACTCCAAGGGGGGCAGAGGCATTACGTTTCAGACTTAGAGATAAAGAAAGAAATGCTCATGGCAGGCTTGGGCTGGGGAAGTATGCCCCAGCACAAAATAAAAAATGAATTGGCATCTGGCCAACTCATTTCATTTAATAGCGATCACTTAGAAACGATCTCTATCCCTTTTTATGCTTGTCGCCGACAAGATAAACGTCACGGCCCTGTCAGCTCTGCACTCTGGGAACAACTACACTATTTACATATTTAGCGTTTTGCGATAACTGCAATTTCCACCAAGGATCCCATGGGCAAAGAAGCCACCCCCACGGCAAAGCGTGCTGGCTTAGGTTCTGTGGAAAAGTATTTCACATAAACTTCATTCACTTTCGAAAAATCGTCCATATTCGTCAAAAAAACTTCGGCTCGAACCACATGACTATATTCTAAGTTTGCTTCTTTTAAGATAGCTCCAATATTTTTCATCACTTGCTCGGTTTGAGCCTCGATTCCACCTTCAACTAATGAGCCTTGAGCTGGGTCTATAGGAATTTGTCCTGAAACAAAAATTAAATCACCTAAATCTAAAGCCTGAGAATATGGCCCAATGGCTCCTGGCGCTTGATCCGTTTGAATTTTCTTTTTCATCTTTACATTCCTACAAATTAAACTTTTCTTGACCCAAAACTCGAATATCGAGCTTGGCCACACTCACGTTTCCACGAGCAATGATATTGACATCGGCCTTTTCACGAGAATCCAAGTCATGCTTTTTGAGACTGTGCCCATAAGCGCCATTCGACTTCTGTTCGAATAAGCTCCCGTAAAAGCTATGCCCGAGATGGCCTGCCTCTAAACTCCAATCCTCTGACAAATCCTGAGGCATTTCAACTTGCCAAGTTATTGGCTCAGCTAAAAAATCGGCTCGGGTGAAAATTTTCTCTTTAATCGCGCTCATGATTAATTTAACTTCCCGACGAATTTGTTTGATTTCTTCGGGACTAAAACAACGCTCGTTTGACCAACGCTGATAAGTTTCGGGAGCCATCCTTCTCGATAGTGACACGGCAGGAACCCCTGCAATATTAGCTTCAATACACGCGCCCACAGTCCCCGAAGACATGACGTAACTCACGCCACAATTATAACCTATATTAATACCACTAATTACTAAATCGGGCTTTTCATCCCCCATGTGATAAACGCCAAAGTTCACACAATCAGCTGGACGCCCTGACAAAACACAAGTTTTGACTCCAGAAATCTCAATTTCTTCTATTTCCAGCTGCTCAAAACGACTGATGCTTTTCCCCGTCCAAGACTGCTCTTCTTTTGGCACAACAATCTGCAAATCACCTAAACCTTTTAACTCGTCTAACAAGTACTCCAAAAGCGGTGAATCTTGGCTGTCATCATTTGTTACTAATATCTTCATCTTAAACCCGTTTCATTATGCAATTTTTCAATCTCAAAATGCCTTGTTTTTTATAAGTTTCAATTGCCCTTATTTTTCCTTACAAAATCGTCGAAAACGCCTTGATTGATAGTGATTAAAGATTATGTTCTTGCCGATTTTACTGGCTCAACTGAGCAAAATTTTAACTATTTTAAAAATATATATTTATAAGGATTTCACTATGACGAAACGTGACCTCGTAGTTCGCATCGCTGACGAATCAAAACTCAATCAACAAGAAGTGATGAACGTTGTTCAAAAAACTCTTGATTACATCACTAACGAACTTGCCGCTGGCAGAAACGTTGAACTACGTAACTTCGGTGTTTTCGAACTTAAAGTTAGAAAGCAGCGCATTGGTCGTAATCCTAATAAGCCTGAAAACGAAGTGCCAATTCCTGAGCGCGTGGTCGTAAAGTTTAAATCGGGTAAAGTCATGAAAGAAAAAGTTTCTACAATTTCGCCTGAAGATATCGAAGTTTAATTTAGAATATCTTACTTCTAGGCCGGCTTAAGCCGGCCTTTTTTGTCTTAAACTTTCAAGTGAGCACTATTATGAAGAGAACACACAAATGCGGCGAACTTCGCCCAGAAAACAAAGATCAAGAAGTCATTCTTTCAGGCTGGATCAAGAGCCGACGCGACTTAGGCGGCCTCATTTTCCTCGACCTTCGTGACCGTTCAGGTTTCGTTCAAGTTAATATCGAACCCGATGCTGGAGAAGAACTCATGTCTCTCGGCAACTCGCTCCGTGAAGAGTGGGTCATCAGCGTCAAAGGTAAAGTTCGTTGTCGTCCAGAAAACATGATCAACAAGAAACTCCCCACTGGTGCTGTTGAAGTTGTTGTACAAGATCTTAAAATCGAAAATAAAGCGCGCCCCATGCCCTTTAATCTCGATGACGATAAAGTGAACGAAGAAATGCGCCTGCGTTATCGTTACCTCGACTTCCGTCGTCCCGCACTCACCGAGAAAATGGTTCTTCGTCACCGCATCACAAAAACTCTCCGCGATTACTTCGACGATCAAAACTTCTTAGAAATCGAAACTCCTATCCTTTCGAAAAGCACTCCAGAAGGCGCTCGCGACTACCTCGTGCCAAGTCGTGTTCACCCTGGTCAATTCTACGCGCTTCCCCAAGCACCTCAGCAATACAAGCAACTGCTTATGGTTGGTGGCCTCGAGCGTTACTTCCAAATTGCTCGCTGCTTCCGTGACGAAGACCTCCGTGCTGATCGCCAGCCTGAATTCACGCAAGTGGATTTGGAAATGTCTTTCATTGATGAAGAGGACATCTACTCCCTTCTCGAAGGCCTTATGAGCCGTATCATGAAAGAAGTTAAGGGTATTGACATCCCAACTCCTTTCCAACGCCTCGATTACTTCGAAGCCATGACGCGGTTCGGCAGCGACAAGCCCGACACACGTTTTGGCATGGAGCTTATCAACCTCGAGCCAGCACTTAAAAATTCAGAATTTAAAGTTTTTGCTGACACACTAGCAAACGGTGGTCGCATTGGCGCTATCAACGTTAAAGGTGGCAATAAATTCGCGACAAATAAAACGATCAAAGAATGGACTGCTCATGCTCAACTCTACGGAGCGAAAGGTCTAGCCACTATCCAAGTTAAAGAAGACGGCAGCTGGAAGAGCTCCATCACAAAATTCTTAAAAGAAGACGAAGTTGCAGCGATCACAGAGACCGCCAACTTAGAAGTGGATGATGTGCTCCTCATTGCTGCAGATAGCTTCACAACTTCCTGTGAAGTTCTCGGTCAACTCCGCCTTCACATTGCGAAGCAAACTGACATGATCCCAGAAGATCAATGGAATTACCTTTGGGTTACTGATTTTCCACTTCTCGTTCAAGATGAAGAAACACAAGACTGGCATGCGATGCACCACCCTTTCACTGCACCACACGAATCAGACCGTGATAAAATGCAAAGTGATCGCGGCTCTATCCGTGCCCGTGCTTATGACCTCGTTCTCAATGGTTGCGAACTTGGCGGTGGCTCCATTCGTATTCACGATACTCAGCTTCAATCCGAAATGTTTGATGCACTCGGCATTAGCCAAGAAGAAGCTCAACACCAATTTGGCCACATTCTCGATGCACTCGCATTTGGCGCACCTCCCCACGGTGGCTTAGCCCTCGGTCTTGACCGCATGGTTATGCTGCTTACTGGAGCTAGCTCACTTCGTGAAGTAATTCCCTTCCCGAAAACAGCTAAAGCCTCTTGCCTCATGACGCAATCGCCTTCACCGGTGAGTGACGATCAACTCGAGGAACTTTCCATCAAAACTGATGTGAAAGAAAAGAGCGAGTAAGTCTAACTCAGACTCATAAAAAAAGGCTTTTGCGAACTTCGCAAAAGCCTTTTTTAGTTTAAACTTTATTCTTGTTTATTTAGCGTCACACGGTCCACATTCACACGATCCACCCGTACAGGCACAAACACCTCCATCACTACCCGAGCAAGTACAGCCTGGGTCACTACTCGAACAAGCCCACACAGAGCAAAGAACAGCTCCAATCATTATTAATTTTTTCATATCTAGCTCCTTATTTTTTTCATAATCTAAAACTTCGCCATACTGAATCCAAATTTCTTGGTCAACTTTACTAAGCTTAGTCTAAATCAATTCCGCGAGCCCCGAATATCAAAATTTGCACCATTCGCATTTACTATCAAATTCAATTTATTGCATTAACTTTACTCAATTAGATTCGGAGATTTCATGGAGACATTAATAGGCATCACAGTTATCGCCTTAAGCTTGGCGCTTGGCATCCCCTTTTATAGAAAGCACAAACGCCAAAAGCTGATGAATTCCACTGCCCCAAATGAGTGGGAAACTTTCTTACACGAAGAAGTCCCCTATCTAGATAAACTCCCCCCTCAAGATAGGAAAAAACTTTGGGGTCTCATCCACATATTTTTAGATGAAATTGAGTTCATCCCCTGCCAGGGTCTGATTATGGAAGATCGCATCCGCGTTGCGATTGCCGCACAAGCTTGCCTACTCACCCTCAAGAATCCCACACAAAAACACTTTAATTCACTCAACACAATTTACGTCTATCCTGATGCCTTCAAATCCAACATCGAGCAAAGCGAGGGCTCATTTGTCTCCAGCGAGGAATCAATCAGACTGGGTCAATCAATTCGAGGTAGTATCGTCCTTTCTTGGAATAGCTGCCGCAAAGGAGCTTCCAATTTTCACGATGGGCAAAACGTTATTTTTCACGAATTTGCGCACCAACTCGACCAAGAACATGGTAGTGCCGACGGCGTACCGATCTTACAAGAACGTTCCGCTTACTTGGACTGGGGGAAAATCATGTACAAAAAATTTCTGTGGCTAAGAGAAAAGAAGAAAAAGCATCAGGACACACTGATCGACCCTTACGGGGCATTAAATGAAGCTGAATTCTTTGCTGTTTGTACCGAGTGCTTTTTTGAAAAACCACAGCAACTCAAAAAGAAACACCCACATATCTATCGCGTTATGGAAAATTATTATGGCTTAAACCCTATTGAGCTCATCTAAGTTTTCCACTATTTTTTAACTAAGGAAAAAATATTTCGCTTTACTTAGCGTTTATAAAAAGAAAAAACTTAAGGACGCCATGAAATCCATCATCATATTTTTCATTTTTACTAGCTCTCTACTTGCCACAGAATTTCCTCACCCTGTCAGCCCCATGTTCAATATGAAGGTGATATACGATTCCTCGACCCTTGACGTTCAAGTTATTGAAGATTGGCATTTAGTTAAGGGTCCCACACCAACTCGTCAAAAACTGATTAATATCCGTGTGGGTGAATTTTGGCCCGGCCAAGACTATCGCGTTCCACTAAGGCTTATCGTCCCTGCCAAAACGAAAGCCAAAGGTTTTCACCTAACGGGTGGAAATAATTTAAAAAAGCTCAATCAAGATCTGCGAGTTCGTGGACTAGATGAAGAATTGATCCAGCAAGGCGTCGGCTTAGCTATGACAATCGTTCAAGAATTCGGTACTTGGGGTCAAAAGAAACTCGGCGATGAAAGCAAGAAGCGTTTCGCAAAAACTCTCAACCCCAAATACTCCATTCAATACTGGGCTTGGCCTGCTAGTTTGATGCGTTGTGTAACCGCTGCCTACGCCGAAGAAAATTATTTTGAAAAAGGCAAAGTTCTTCTTTCCGGCGGCTCTAAGAATGGCGCCTCCCCCTCTGTTTCCATCATCCATGACCCACGAGTCACCGGGCTCCATGCCACTGTATCTCCTATCTGTGAATCGCCATTGCGTCTATGTGACGACAAAGCTTGGAGTGACTTGAAAAATTATTATTCGAAAAAATCAGGCGATAGCCGTCACCGTTTTTTAGGGGGTACTTTTGGCCCCATCTATAATCAAACCGCTCTCGACCAAGGCAATACCTGGGCTGACCTAAAGAAAACGGCGAACTTAGTCAGCCCACACATCTTTATTTCTCAAAACTGGAAACAACTCATGGAGCGAGGCTGCGAGCTATATTTTCATCCTGGAACACATGATTTTGTCGCTTTTGATATGCCGAGCCTTGGAAGACACTACCCGCATATCCCCACTTATAATCGTATCAATTCAGGTCACGGAAAAAAGCCTAATGGCGCCAAAGTGGAAAAACAAGACGCCACAAAACAAGCTTTCATCCTTCAACATTTCTCAAGCGCAAAAAACCAAATGCTAAGACCACCAAAAATAACTTATGAAGTCCTTGCCGCGTCAATCAAAGTAACTATTACTTTTGAACAAAATCAAAAAGCCGAATCAGGCCGACTTTACTGGAAGTACGACCGCGCTCCAGAAGGGACAATCCAATACATCAAAGAAGATTTTCCTGCTGAAAACTACAAGGAGATGAAAATGGGATCCGATGGGAAGAGTTTCTTTACCGAAATCCCTCTTCAATCAGAAAGTCAATTTATTGATTTCTATAGCAACCATCGCAAAACAGTCTCCGTGTATGGCAAAATGCTACCAAGCCACATCTCCAGTCCCTACACTCGAGTCAAACTTAAGAACTAATTAAAGTCACCCATTCGCACGACGCGACGAATTTCATCTTTTTGAGTTCCCACCGCATAACTTGACTGCACGCCGGGTAGAGTTACTACATCATACAACTCATTGATAAAGCCATCGATATTCAAACTATGCGGCAGGGAACCATCGCGCAAATCAATGACTTGTAGGCCACAGCGGGCACTGACTCCTTTTTCCGCTAAGCGCTCACTCAACTCTAAACCAGAAAAAGATTTATTATCGCGTGGTTGCGACATACCGGCTACTGCATAATCACCCGTGAAAGTAAGTCCCCTTAAGTAGCCAGGCACAAAGCAAATCGGAACAAATTGTTTTGTTTCTAAATCAACATAACCAAACTCACCCTTGCCTGAGTTATGTAGGTATAACTTACCTTGGTGCCAACGAGGAGAATGGGGCATAGATAAACCCGAACATACCACTTCATCTGTATCAATATCAACGACAACCCCACCAGCACGACGATGCTCACGCCAACCTTCATTGACATCAGTTTGAGAAATTGCGGTTACATACTTAGGCTTACCATTTACCATTGCTAAACCATTCAAATGGCACCTGTCCTCTGGAACTAAACGACTCAACCATTTCGGCTTCCAATAAGGCTTAAAACTATACCCCTCTTGAAGCGTCGCAATACAACCAAACAAACAATTGATAAAGTAAAGTTCACCATTATCGCCCACAGCCATGTCGTGAATATCTAGATCGCCTGTTGTCCACGACCTTGTGGGTAAATAAAAACGATCATACTTCTGTTGATGACTCTGACCCTTTTCCAAAATATTATCAAATTGCCATAACTGCCAAAGTGAACTTAAATAAAGGCGTTCACTCGTATCTGTACACAAGCCCATCACACGGTTAAAAGTTCTTTCAAAAACTGCGAGCTTACCGTCTGTGTTGGTTCCTGTAAAAAATAACTTCCCCGCCTGATAGGTACTAAAAGCAAAGCTGCATTGCTGATCTCGCATCCAATTCATCCATTGGCGAGACACATTAATTTCTAATTTTTTCTTTTCAGTTTTATCATTAGCCATCATTCAGAACACCCTATTGATTCAATCTTAATCTATGTTAATTAATTAGTATTACTTTCCCAAAACTATACACATGAGGATTTATAAAACAACTGAAGCAAGCAGACAAAAAAAGGCCGAACTTCATTCGAAGTTCGGCCTTAAAGTACACGAGGTGGGAGTCGAACCCACACACCATAGGTACTGGAACCTAAATCCAGCGCGTCTGCCAATTCCGCCACTCGTGCGTTGCGGTCACAGAAAATGTAGTTGTCTGAGGAAAAATCCAGTTAAAAAGGGGATTTTTTTAGTTTTTTTTATACGCAGAAGCTTTTTAGGTAAATCCATGCTCGATCACACTGGTTAATCCGAATCAAAAATATCATCGCCATTTTGCACTAACTCAAGAGAAAAAGACTCTTCACACAGAAAGTCTACGATAAAATGACCAAGAATGGCTACTTTTTTATGTTTATTTCAACTTGTGTACTTCATGCAATTCACTTAATCGGCTACTTTAGGTAAAACTTTATAATGCAATAGGAGTCCTTTTTAATGAACGTTAAACCTTTAAGCCTAATTGGCTCAATCCTTTTATTCTTCTTATTTTCATGTGCCAGCTCAAAACAGGACAGCAATTCAGAAGAGAGTCAATACCAAGTGTACCACAACGGTCAAATCCTCGACAAATACAAATCTGAAAGAATTGATCGTGAATGTTTGGTCCTAAAAGATGGCCGTTCAGTGTTTAAAGGAGAAATTGAATACGCTAACGAGCATTACGCAAATGCTGAAGCTGTCGATCTCAAAGGTCGTACACTAATATATACTGAAAATAATGGTCCCACTGACTTTGCTCAGGATATCGAGGGGCAGGTTGAAGAAATACCCCTTCACGAACGTGCTAACTTCGCTCTCATCTACACAGATGAGCAAGGCACTAACACTGTAGAGAAAATCGTTCGCGGCGGTAATGTTCAATACAAAAAACCAGGCCCGTCTCCAGAAGAACTTGCAGAGCAAAAAGCTAAAGAAGAAGAGGAAGCGAGAATCGCTGCTGAGAAAAAGGCCGAAGAAGAAAGAATTGCCGCTGCTAAAAAAGAGGAAGACGACAGAATTGCCGCAGAAGCGAAAATTGCTGCCACTGCCGCTGCTGCCGCTGCCGCCGTCCAATTAGACCTAGACAATAAAGCTAAGCAAGACTCTAAAGCTGCTGAAGAAGCAAAACTCGCTGAAGAAGCGAAACTCGCTGAAGAAGCGAAACTCGCTGCTGAGGCTAAGGCTGCTGAGGATGCCAAACTCGCGGAAGAAGAGAAACTCGCTGCTGAGGCTAAAGCTGCTGAGGACGCATTAAATGCTGCTAATATGCGTAACGTCATCAGCATTGCTTGCCAAACAAGCCTTGCTGAGGAAGCTAAAATAGAAGGTAAAAGCCTCATGCTTAACTCAACTTTATTTGTTAAAAAATCAAAAGAAGATCTTGCCAAAGTCGTATCATATAGAAAAGTGGAAAACTTTTCTTCTGCAAGTGATTACACTATTGAATACCACCACAAACAAGCCAACAAAAAGTACCTCTATCACATGGAAGTAGAACTTAAGAAAGCTGACAAAGTTATTTACTCTTCCACAGTGCCAGTAACTTGCACTGAAAACGGCAAACTCGACCAAAAAGAAATCAAGGTCATCCTAGGTGCTCCAGTTGTAGAAGAAGTTGAGGCTACTGAGAAGTAAACCTCACTCCCATTGCATTTCAAAGCCTTCCTAAACGGAAGGCTTTTTTTGTGCTTATTTATTCTGGTAATGCTTAATAAAACTATCGAGAATAATTTTTAGTGCCTTATTATTTTTCGACTTTTGATAAAGCTTTAATAATGCTAAATCGTCTTCAGTCACATCTTTCTTATCTATTATGTAAGACGACTTATTCCCATGTTTATCCTCCATACTTACCTGGATACCAGTGGGACAAGGAGCCACATCCTTAAAAAAACTACTCTCATGATCAAAGCCTGTTTTCTTACTAAGGCCCTTAGATTCCATTGACGGCTCTTTACTATCCATCAACTTCAACACTTCCAAGGTCACAACTTCAAGAATACCTCCATCTACACCATCGAGCTGATCCAACTGATGATCTAAGCTACGATGCTTTTGACTTGGGGTCATGCGATCGTATTGCTTTTTTTGATTGTCTAGAGTTTTGACTATTAGCTCTTCTTTCTCTTTTTCATCAAGGACCCGTTTCTTTGAATCCTTAATCGGCACTGATTTTTCTCTGGCTTTAACTTCAGGAGCTACTTCTTGTGGATTAACTCGCCTGTTTTCAGAACTCTCCACGGGCTCAAAGCCACCATTCAGGTATATAAGACCTAAGACGATGATATGTAATACTATACTGACCAGAAAAACTTTCATAGAGATATTAGCTTGATTATAAAAAACTTACACAAGTACAATTAAGTGCGTACTCATGCTTTTTCCACTAAAGCACAAAGCTTTTCGTGAAAGCCTATGAATAAAACTCTTTATTTAAAAGACAAAATTGGCCAATCGTTCACTCGTGCCGCCTTTAACAAAACCGGGGAAGGATTAACTGCATAAGGATTACCAACAACTTCCATAATCACCACGTCCGCAGGGCTATCACCATAGTAAGTCGCCGACTCAAGACTTCCGCCATTTTCAATAAAGAAACTTTTCATCAAATCGACTTTACCTTGCCCCAAACAATATTGACCTTCAGGCTTTCCTGTATACTTACCCTCAATTAACTCGAGTTTACTGGCAATCATGTGGTCAAAACCAAAATATTCCTTAAGAGCATAGGCAATCACTGAATTAGTAGCTGTAATCAAACATAACAACTTACCTTCAGACATTTGCTGACGGATCATTTCCTCCGCTTCTGGGTAGATCTTCTGCTTGACAACTTCAGTGAAATGCAAGCGAGAAAGCTCCAACATCTCTTCCCATGTCTTACCCTTAAATTCTGCTAACTGAAAGTCCATAAATTCAGCATCATCCAAAGTATTATTTAAGTAGTCTTGATAATATTTATCCGCCAATTCCATAGCATTAGAAGGCGCCACACCTTTTGAATGCAAAAACTCCTTCCAAGAGACATCACAATCATTATTAATAATTGTATGATCCATATCCCAAAAATATACGTCTCTCTGATGATCTTCTGTTTTCATATCCTTTATGTCGCCTTTTTTTCAAGCTTTAAGCTAGTTTTATTATTTTTCCGATTGCATAGCTAATAATCTCCTTCAATTTTAGACATTGTCGGATCAAATCAACTTACAGGGTTTAAAAAAATGAAAGTTTTCGTGTCAGTACTTCTTAGTTTTTTCTCTATGCTTACTTATGGACAGCTAGATATCACAAAAAGCGCTCAACTCAGCAATCCTCGTCTTTATCTAGAAACTTCTTCTATCTCGCCCAAACTCTCCACTAACCTAAAAAGAAAATTAATTTATTCAGATTGGTTCACCATAAGCTCAAACAAAGCTGAAAGTGAATATAAATTAAAAATCAGTGGTTACCCCAAGGTACAAGTCCGCTTACTCGACAAACTCAATCAAACGGTAGACAACTGCAACTTCGACATCAATCTCCAGAAAGTGAGCGAACAATGGCAAGCCTCACTCATTGTCGACCAAGTGCTCACACGTTTCTTCAAAAGCCAACGATTCACTCAACCCGCTTTAACAACGAGCCAAATTGCTTTCTGTGCTCGTGTCAACGGCAAGAAAGAAATCTACCTCTGCGATTTAGACGGAAATAATTTAAGAAAGAAGACCAATTTCAAAAGTATCACAGCTCTTCCTCGATGGTCTCCCGACAACCGCTACCTCGTCTACACCGTCTATGGTAAAGCATCAACCAACATCTTCCAGACTGACCTCAACTCTAATAAACACCGCATCCTGTCTCATTACCGCGGTATGAATACTGGAGCAGCCTTTAGACCAAAAGGCAATGCTATCGTCATGACTCTTTCAAAAGGTAACTCAGTTGACCTCTACTGGATGGACCTCAATAATATCGGAAAAACTGGTCGCTTAACAAAAACGACTAGCCTCGAGAGCTCCCCTGTTTTCTCCCCGAGCGGTGCTCAAATCTGCTACGTCTCCTCAAGTGTTTCATCTTCAGGTAAAGTCAGTACTCCTCGACTCTATGTGATGAATGCCTCCAAACTCACGACAAAACCTCTTTTCAATGACCGCAGCGAACGCGTTAGTCCTGATTGGTCAAAAACGAGCAATCTCCTAGTTTACTCTAAAAAAATGGGGCGTCAGTACGTCATTGCTACCTGTGACCCAAAAAACCCAAGTGGCACTGAAAAGATCATCAGTAAGACTGCTGGCCACTGGGAAGCCCCCTCTTGGTCTCCAGATGGTCGCCATATTGTTTGTACACGCGACACTGGCGGAGAAAAGCAACTTTATATTGTCGACACCTTATATAAGACGAGCCGCAAAATCAACACAACTCTCAAGCACTGCAGCTCTCCTTCATGGTCCAACCTTTATAAGTAATGCTAGCGCAATTTAAGCTCTACTTATCCTTGGAACGAGGCTTAAGTCAAAATACGATCGATGCTTACATCAATGATTTAAACGACTTCACGGCCTACCAAGAGCAAAAGCTTAATAAAGAATACCCCTCAATAAACAAAGACGATCTTCTCAATTATTGCGAAGATTGCAAAAATCGCGAACTCAATGACAGCACCATCTCGAGACGCTTAGTAACATTAAAAATCTTCTTTCGATTTTTATATCAAGAAAAAATAGTTCCCAAAGACGTCGGCGAACACCTTGAGAGTGCTCGCTTATCGCGATTACTACCCGATTATTTAAGCCTCCCAGAAATCGAGAGACTACTGCATATTTACGACGAAGCCATCCCACTACAATTCCGCAACAAATTCATCATTGAACTACTGTATTCCTGCGGACTTCGCATAAGCGAACTTTGCGGACTTCGCACAGATAGCTTCAACTACGAAAGCGGCTTCCTGCGCGTCAAAGGTAAGGGCTCCAAAGAACGCTCGGTCCCCTTTGGAACACAAGTAGCTTCAATGAGTCGTCAATACATAAAGAATATCCGTCCGCAGCTATGTAAAAAAAATAACCCCCCTGAACTAATCGTCTCTAACAACGGGCGACCTTTAACACGCTCTCGAGTTTGGCAATTCCTTAAGGAAGCCGCCATAAAAGCGGAAATCAACAAAAACCTTCATCCCCACGTCCTTAGGCACTCCTTTGCGAGTCATCTACTTAGCAATAACGCCGACCTGAGAATCATCCAAGAATTGTTAGGTCATGCAGATATCGCAACCACAGAGATCTACACACACGTTGAGAAAACTCGACTTCAAAACATTCATCAAAAATTCTTCCCCAGAGCTTAACTTATGAAATATATCACCACCCTAACTTTACTCTTCCTCGTTTTCTCCTGCAAAGAAGAAACTGCCCCAGATAACCTAGCTCGCTTGCGCATGCCACCAAACCAACAAATCTCGATTGTCACCGAAGATCAAATGACTGGCGAAACTAACAAGCTCACCCTAAAACACACTGAGGGAGGGGTCCTCGTCTACGGAATCGAAGAAGACCTAGGAAGCGACGCCATTCCCTCTTACACTGAGCTTGTCTCAAATCTAATTGGTGGGAAAAGCAAAAAGAACAAGAAATCAGAACATCTCACTGTTCCATTAAAAGAGGGAAAAGCCACACTTTTGAAATGGCCCAAAGCTGAAGATTACCAAAGCCGCCTACAGTATTCATGGCAAAACCCCGATCACCCCGAACTTAAACACCTCCTCAAAGCTGAAAAACTCGAGCCATTAATCAAAGATAAAAATGAACTCGAAAGCTTCATGATTTTAAACAACTGGACTCGCGCTCAATGGCAAGCCGGCAGCCCTAAAATTTACCCCCCTTGGAATGCGAATCGCATTCTATACATGATCCGCAATAAACAAACAGGCGGCTTCTGTGGCCAATACACTCAAGTGCTCGCTCAATCTCTAACTGGCCTTGGTTACAACACTCGCTACCTTTGGCTCAAAGCCCACTTCTCCATGGAAGTTTATTCTAACAGCTTAAATAAATGGATCATCCTCGACCCCTTTTATCAATGTATTTTTAAACAAGACGAAACTTACCTAAATGCCTACGAAGTCTACAAACTTCTAGAAACAGATGAAAGCAAGAAAGAGATCACAGTGCTAAACAGCCTTGATCAATCCACTATTTCTGGTGATCAACGCAATACTATATTAAAAGCCTATGAAAATTTTGTTATCGACCTCAAAATGAATCACCTCGAAGAAAATAAAGGCGGCACTTCCTACGTCATTGCTTACTGGAAACATTCTGCGATGCTCGCAGAAGAGAGAAACCTAAAATTTGACTTTGTTTCCCTACCTCCGCTACTCACCCCTTGGCCACAAGACCTCTACGCAAGACAAAACCAGAGTTCATTCAAGATCACAGCTATCAATGATAAATTCATTAGCTTCGAGCTCAATACCAACACCCCCTTCCATAGACACTTTGAAGCCTGCAGCGATGGTATCAACTTTAAAGCCCTCACAAATAACAAACTCAGCACTCCAATCAAAGTCGGTACACATAGTGTTTACATTCGTTCAAGCAACTCAAAAAATATCAAGGGTCCTGTTGCGGAATTTAAATACCAATACTCAAAGTAGCCTTAAATACATCCGAGCTCAATAATCTTTCAAGAAAAGTAAAAGAATCGCAAAAGCCGTGCTTGACGTACAAAGTCCCCGCTCTATTATATGCACGCACAACCAAAAAGCGGAGAGGTGGCTGAGTGGTTGAAAGCGCGTCCCTGCTAAGGATGTGTACTCGCAAGGGTACCGAGAGTTCGAATCTCTCTCTCTCCGCCACACTTTTGAAAAAGCTGAAGTTTTTACTTCAGCTTTTTTTTGCTCATAAGTATAAAAGGCATTGGCTCCCTACATTCAACCTAAGTTTAAGCTCTCTTCGCTTACACCATTCCTTTAGCACTCTGAACAAAAAAAACGGCATCACAGCGCCTCCACGTGATGAACATTAAAAGTATACTCATCATCACCTATGCATAATTGCCCAATGGATTTTTTGTGTGGCTGTATTTCTCGCCAAGACGCGAAGACGCCAAGTTGTAAAACACTTTACTTATATTTAAGAGAGCTTAAATAACTGCCCACAGAACTATCAGATTAACTCAGATAAAAAACTTAGGTTCTTGGCGCCTTCGCGAGAGATGATTTTATTTAACTCATGAGATGAGCTCTGAATTATTACCCATTTGATTCTTTGTGTGATTGTATTTCTCGCCAAGACGCGAAGACGCCAAGTTGTAAAACACTTTACTTATATTTAAGAGAGCTTAAATAACTGCCCACAGAACTATCAGATTAACTCAGATAAAAAACTTAGGTTCTTGGCGCCTTCGCGAGAGATGATTTTATTTAACTCATCATCACCTATGCATAATTGCCCAATGGATTCTTTGTGTGGCTGTATTTCTCGCCAAGACGCGAAGACGCCAAGTTGTAAAACACTTTACTTATATTTCCAGAGAGCTTAAATAACTGCCCACAGAACTATCAGATTAACTCAGATAAAAAACTTAGTTTCTTGGCGCCTTCGCGAGAGCTAATTTTTATTTAACTCATCATCACCTATGCATAATTGCCCAATGGATTCTTTGTGTGATTGTATTTCTCGCCAAGACGCGAAGACGCCAAGTTGTAAAACACTTTACTTATATTTCCAGAGAGCTTAAATAACTGCCCACAGAACTATCAGATTAACTCAGATAAAAAACTTAGGTTCTTGGCGCCTTCGCGAGAGATGATTTTTATTTAACTCATTATCACCTATTAATTAAACTCTATGGCGTTCCTTTAGCACTCTGAAGCCATATAATAGCTTAGAGTATAAATTCAGTGCCTGTGAGGACTTGGTGCATACAATATTACTTTTTAAGAGCGTTTTGCTTTAACTCGTAGTTATCTCAAAACCCGTATTTGACACCGAGATTTCTACAAAGCGTGCCCCTGGTGAAGGTGGGGCAGATTCGAGTTTCTCTCTTAACTGTACGGCATCCTGTGTTGATTTGGCAAACATCAATATATATCCGCCACCGCCTGCTCCCAAGAGTTTTTTACCTATCAGATGCTGATCTACCAGGTTCAAAATATTTTGAATTTCAGCTGTATTAGTCCCCGCATCCAAAGCCTGATTCAATTGCCAACTTTTTTCTACTGCATCAGCAACTTTTTCATAACTATTTTCTAGGATGGCATCGTAAACTCTTTTAGCATTTTCTCTTATTCCATTAAGGTTTTCCAAATGCTCCGCCTGATTAAGAAACATTCCGCGAACAATCTCACCGAGAATATTTTTAGCCACACGCGTTATCCCCGTGTAATACAATAAAATCTTTGCTTTATTTTGTGGCTTCGTAAAAATACTATCTGGTAAGCACTGGCAACGAGGTTCTTGCTTGAGCCCCTTATCAGTTTTTAAATACTTCAAACCATGGTATACGCCCCCAAACTGATCTTGCCAACCACCACCAGAAGTTAACATTTGTTCAAGAATCAGTGTATTTTGACAAATTCTCATTTTATCCCAATTTAGATTGAAGAGTTCACTTAAAACACCAATCACTGTGGATGCCAAAATACTACTAGTCCCTAAACCTGAACCCTTTGGTATGGCGCAAAGCATGGTCAACTCCAATCCCCCCCCCATTTCTTTGAGTTGCTCTTCTAAGGAATCATAGCCATGACCAAAATGGGGATCTTTACTTAAGCCGCAGAGTATTAAAGCTGCCTTTGGAATAACAAAGCCCTGCCCTAGTTGATCATAAGCCTGCAAATCATCAAAAGTTTTAACAATTTCCGACACACCGAGATCTATAGAGCGGATGATAATATGGGGATCAGTAACCTTCTTAGCAAAAGCTTGAATGGGTGCTTGACCATTGAGATTCACCGCTAGATTAACTACTTCGCCACCATTAAAAAAACAATAAGGTGGCGTATCAGTCCAGCCACCTGCCAAATCTAAACGTGCAGGTGAACGACCCCATAATATTTGATCCTGTAAAATACTGAAGCTTGGTTTTGTGAATTCAGGCTTGTTCTCAACTATACTTTTAGCTAGAGTTGCGAACGCCCTTTGCTCATAATCACTCTCTCGACTATTGAACTCATGCACCTTAGCTCTAAATAGGGCATCTTTAAGATGTGTAGCCAAATCTTCACTTTCGGCTATTGGTGGCGCCAATTGATCAAGTGGGTATATCTGAGCCAGATGATAGAGATCAAGCTGATAAAAGACGCTATTTTTATAGTTTGCGGCTAAGTTTGGTAAAATCTTTTGAAGCAATGACTTTCTTTGTGAATCTAAACTTACTAGGTCAGCTTGGCATTGTATTTCAGAGGCACTTATACATTCAAAATCTTCAAACAAGCTCTCTAAATTTTCACCCTTAATTAAAGTCTGAATCAGGTCTTCATTTAGTTCTTCTCTATTTATACAGGGAAATAAGGGCGCTTCTTGAATATCATCAATGTCTCTAATTTGTTCAGGTATTGTACCATCAAAAAGCTCTGAAATAGTCTTATTTAACCATTGCCCCTCTTTAACTGAGGCTGAAAATTTATCTCTTATCCCATAGGGACGAACACAAACTTTACCCGACTTAAGTGGCACTATATCTAAACATATTCCCTGAGGAACTTCCAGAATCCATGAATTCTCTGGAATACCCGTTAAAATATGTTCACGACTTAAATTCCAAGTCTCAGGGATATATGAATTTTCTATCCAAATGTGGCCATTGTTTTCAGCGCACATCTGATACTTGATATCCGCATTGAGTGTAAAGATATCACTATGTTTTTTACCATGGCTATTGTAGAGTTCACGTTGATTATAAGTCTTATTTTGGAGCTTTTGAGAAGATGTAATCAGCTCATCATTTGTACCGAAATGCAAAAAACTTGCCTCATCTAAAGCATAAATTGCACAAGTCAGTGAATTAATGTCATCATCATGCAATGAAGCTTGATTACCCAAACCCGCTGCGAAATCTGAATAAAGATCATAATTTTGTACTGATTCAGAGCTCATTGCATTCAAGTCACCAGCGACGCACTTAAGTGCCAAGACTTTTTGTGCTTTAGAAGATAGGAGCCAAACTCCCGCGTCAATTAAATAGTGATAGTCATTAGCCAAATCACGTATTTTGTCTGGGGCGGGCTTTTGCAACATGAATTCCAAATTATTTGCCTCCTTATCACAGAAAAAAACACCGTGATGACTCGAAACTTCGGCACTTTCCCAAAGGCCCAAGCAAATCACGTCGGCATCGGGGATTTCAGGTAAAACTCCCTTGAAATCAATCAGCGCATCTCCTGAAGCAATGAGACAATTAGCCGTACTAGCACTCAACATTTTTTTGAAAAAAGGTAATTGTAAATCAATTAGGCATTGATCGATCTTCTGGGCTTGAGAATACCTATGCACCGGCATCGGCGTCAATAGTTTACTCAGTGCCGAATAAGCTGGTAGGCGTCGACTCTGCCCACCACCATGAACAATACATTTATCACTAGTCTCGAGCCACGTCTCAAATGATAGCTCTGTATTTGTAGCCTGGTGAGCCTCATGCATCAAATGCACTGTACCACCCCCAGAACCTAAACGCCTTCCTTGTGGATCATGAGAAACAAATAAATTAGCGATGGATTTTAAAGACTCAAAAAAATGACTAGTATTAACTGGAACCGATAGAAGCGTTTGCATACTTTACTCTTTGCTATTTTTTAAAATAATCATCATGTAATCAAGATAAAGCCCTCATTGAGTACAGAGATTTCGACTTTTTAAATCTTAGCACTTTAAACAAGCAAATTCAGCTTTAAAAGCACCCACATGAAGGACTTTATAAAAATCATCATCAAAATTTATAACTTATAAAAAGAACAAAAAAAAGCGTTCGTAAGACAAAGTCTCACGAACGCTCAGATAATGAATTTAAGAAAATTTATTCTTTCGTTACATTCACTTCATAACCATGCTTTTTAAGTATTGAAGCCTTCTTAGCTTCTTCATAGTCCGACTGAACCATCTCTTCAACCATTTCCTGAAGAGTTGTCTCGGGTACCCAACCTAGTTTTTCTTTAGCTTTAGCAGGGTCACCTAAAAGAGTTTCAACTTCTGTGGGACGATAATACTTAGGATCAACAGCAACAATTTTTTGACCCACTTCAATACCAGGAGCTTGATCGCTATTGACTGCCTTAACTATGCCCACTTCTTCTTCTTCACTGCCCTGCCAATCAATCTCTATTCCAAGTTCATTAGCTGCGAATTCTACAAACTGACGTACTGAGTACTGCACACCTGTTGCGATCACGAAATCATCGGGCTGATCCTGCTGGAGCATAAGCCACTGCATTTTCACGTAATCCTTAGCGTGCCCCCAGTCGCGTAGTGCATTCATATTACCCAAATAGAGGCAATCCTCTAAACCCAATGCTATATTTGCAATGGCGCGAGTGATTTTACGAGTCACAAAAGTTTCACCACGACGTGGTGATTCGTGATTGAACAGAATACCATTACAAGCATAGATACCGTAGGCTTCACGATAATTCACACAGATCCAGTAGGCATACATCTTTGCTACTGCATAGGGTGAACGTGGATAAAAGGGAGTTGTCTCAGTTTGCGGAGTCTCACGAACTTCACCGTAGAGCTCTGAAGTCGATGCCTGATAGAACTTGGTCTTCTTTTCAAGCCCTAATAAGCGAATAGCTTCTAATAAACGGATAGTTCCCATAGCATCAACATCCGCAGTGTATTCAGGTGAATCAAAAGAAACAGCAACATGCGACTGAGCACCCAGATTATAAATCTCATCAGGCTGAATATCTTTGATAATACGAATCAAGTTAGAGGAATCTGTTAAGTCACCATAGTGTAAAATAAAATTGCGATCATCAGCATGAGGGTCCTGATAAATGTGATCGACGCGACTTGTGTTAAATAGTGAAGCACGACGCTTAATACCGTGAACTTCATATCCTTTTTCTAAGAGAAACTCAGCCAAATAAGAACCATCTTGACCCGTCACACCTGTAATTAATGCTTTCTTTTGCATATTAACCTATCCTTAATTATTTTTGTACATTTTAAAATTATCTGTGAGAATACTTAAACTCAAATCCGCCCTATTCAACAAGTCCCATAGGCTTATGACGGGTAAATTTAAATTATTTCTCATTTGTTTATATTTTGATGTCTCTTTTACACAAAAATATAATCCTCCTCAAGCACCCTACCTAAGGCAAAGCCGCATCCTAAGCTCGGAACGAGCGCATCCTAAGGCGTAGCCGCTACCTAAGCGCTTTAGCGCACCTCCCAAGTTCACGAAGTTAACGCTACCTAAGCTCGGAACGAGCGCATCCTAAGGCGTAGCCGATACCTAAGCGCTTTAGCGCGCCTCCCAAGTTCACAAAGTGAACGCTACCTAAGCTCGGAACGAGCGCATCCTAAGCTCGGAACGAGCGCATCCTAAGTTTTTGCCGTATGTTCAATTCAAAATTCAAAATTATGCATTAAGAATTCTAAAAAATCGAAGATTTTTTAGTAAGCGTTTTCTTCCCCCATGAGCGCATTTTTAACTGTGAGGTAAACGACTTTGATATCGAGTAATAAAGACCAATTTTCTAAGTACCATATATCTCTTTTAACACGCCCTTCCATGAGGTCTAGAGTTTCAGTCCCTCCACGATAACCAGTAACCTGAGCCCAGCCAGTAATGCCAGGTTTTACCAGGTGTCGAACCATGTAGGTATTGATCAGGGCGGAATATTCTTCCGTATGTTTGAGCATATGAGGGCGAGGGCCAACCACGGTCATGGTACCTAGAAAGACATTGATAAACTGTGGCATTTCATCTAAGGAACTTTTTCTTAGGATTGAGCCCAACTTAGTAATACGATTATCATCCTTGGTGGCCTGCTGCTTATCTGAATCTTTGTTGACTTTCATGGAGCGAAACTTAATCATCCTAAAAGTCTCATCATTTTTACCACTTCTTTCCTGAATGAAAAACAGTGGCCCTGGCATTGAAAAACGCATCGCAATCCAAACTAAGGGGATCAACCAAGATAAGATAAAAATGATAACCAATGAGGAAAAGAATATATCAAAGCAGCGCTTAAAAACGCGATTGGAAAAGCGTTCCAGAGGCTCCTTGCGATAATGCAATACTGGTAAGCCCTCATAAAGATCTACCGAAATATTCCTCAATTTAAAGTGACTAAATTCAGGTACGTAATGAAAGCGCACCATCTGGTTTTCACACCAAGTAATTAAGTCGCGCATTAATTTTTTGTCGGGTACTGCTTGAGACCAATAAAAGTCGTTTATTTTTAAATGAGTAATTTTTTTCTTCAGTAGCTCTATATCTTCTTTTCTGTAAATATTAATCTTATCATTCTTAAAAAGATTTACTCCAAAAGTTGATGAAGAAGAAAAAAACTTAATCAGGCGCTTAGCGCTGGCGCGATCGTCTCCCAAAACCATAACATTGCGGTATTGATAGCCCCTCCTCTCTTTATTCTCCAAGTACTTTTGATAAAACTTCCTAGCAAGTATTAAACTAAAGAAAGAAACAAAGATATAGAGCGTAAAAATCCGTTTGGGAAAAGGACTTCCAATAGAGTAACAATAAATAAAAGTTACGGTTGTTATGTGACTCAACATCAAGTTAAAAACTGATCGTGCGATGTTTCTAAAACCCATCACATTACGAATCCTATATGCCTTGTGGAAGTAGGCAGTTAAGAACCAAGAAATATTAATACCTACAAACAAAGCTAATTGCTGAAAGACATTGATGTAATCCATGTGGTAGTCAAGAAAAACTGCCACAAAATTTATTGTGAATAAATCAATTGTGGCTAAGTGCCGCTGAATAAAATCAGGTTGTTGAGTTTGTGTTGTTGACATGGTTAGTTTTGAGTTTTGAGTTTTGAGTTTTGAGTTTTGAGTTTTGAGTTTCTATTAATCTGGCGATGAATTAGATTTACTTTTGAGTGCTGAAAGCACGGTATAAATTAGCCTAGCTCGTGAGAGCTAGGTATAGGTGAAACAAGGAAAATCACGAGTTCTGAAGGAACGCTATAGTGATCTAATCCATGCTTAATTTGAGTGCTGAAAGCACGGTATAAATTAGCCTAGCTCGTGAGAGCTAGGTATAGGTGAAACAAGGAAAATCACGAGTTCTGAAGGAACGCTATAGTGATCTAATCCATGCTTAATTTGAGTGCTGAAAGCACGGTATAAATTAGCCTAGCTCGTGAGAGCTAGGTATAGGTGAAACAAGGAAAATCATGAGTTCTGAAGGAACGCTATAGTGATCTAATCCATGCTTAAAGTGTTCATAATATGACTATGTACATTATTATCACAAGGCTTACGCCATTGGGCTAAATTGAGTCATGCTTTCAGCATTATATTAAACTAGTAAAAATCAAGGCCAGTATTTTCTCAATCTATATACTTGCCGAAGTAATAGTTTCTAGTTTTGATATAATTATTTAAATAAATTTTTTAACCACAGATTTATATATTTCACGCAGAGACGCTGAAGCGACAATTTTTAATTGAGAATTACATAGAAGACTGCTGCGCTTTAAGATCACTGCGCTACAAGACCGTTCGCAAGCGAACTGAAAGACCGGCTAAAGCCTGCAAGATCGGTCACTTCGTTCCCTGCAAGAACGCTGCGCGGTAAGATCGGCTAAAGCCTTTAAGATATAAACCACTAATCTACGCTAATCATCACTAAAATGGGAAAATCAATTGTGGCTAAGTGCCGCTGAATAAAATCAGGTTGTTGAGTTTGTGTTGTCGACATAACTAGTTTTGAGTTTTGAGTTTTGAGTTTTGAGTTTTGAGTTTTTAGTTTTTATTAATCTGGCGATGAATTAGATTTACTTTTGAGTGCTGAAAGCACGGTATAAATTAGCCTAGCTCGTGAGAGCTAGGTATAGGTGAAACAAGGAAAATCACGAGTTCTGAAGGAACGCTATAGTGATCTAATCCATGCTGAATTTTAGTTAAATAATAGATCGGCTAAAGTCTTTAAGATATAAACCACTAATTTTCGCTTATTATCACTAAATTCTAGTAAAACTTATCCTGTCCATCCTGTCAACAAGTATAATCAAACAAGGAATTACACCAATGGCAGGAATGAAAGATCGCTCGAAGTGAGTTCATTAGTGCGAATCAGTGTTGATTAGTGGTTTTAACAATTCAAAATTAAAAATTGGCCGAAGGCCTCCAACTCAGCACGTAGCCCTTCTCCTCAATTGACTTGAATAATACCCTAAAATAATACCCGCAAAATCAGCCAAAAGATCTGTCCAGGAAGCTGTTCGAAAACCTGTAAAAGACTGAAAAAGCTCAAGTAATAAAGCCACTAAAGCAACATAAAAAAGAGTTGATTTAGCAGGCCAAATTTTATAGAAATAAAATGTCAATCCCCCAAAAACCAAGAAATGTTGCACTAAATCATAATTTTTACTGGGATCAGATGCCTTTCTAAACCAAAGGGGGAATTCATTGATGGGAATCAAAGCCATGGCAAAAAGCCCAAAGAGCAGCATGATTGCCAGGGCTTTTTGAATTTTGAATTTTGAATTCTCAATTTTGAATTGTTTAATCATTTGATCTGAAATGAGGGGGTTAATTGTGGAATCGGGGATTAATTTTGAATTTTGAATTCTCAATTATAGGGGAAGTTCAGATCCAAGAAATTGTACAGATTTAATTAGTGTAATTCGTGGACTATAAAACTCAGCGAAGCGTTAACTTAGGAACTCTATTCCGTATTCTCAGCCGCAGGCGTAAACTAAGGAACTTTGTTCCGTTTACTCCTCACTACAAGTGAGAAAGCTCCCCTTTCCCTATGGGATATACATTAAAGCCCAGATCATAGAGTTCTTGATGATTGACGATATTGCGACCATCAAAAAGGAAAGCTGGCTTATTCATGGAGTCAAAAATTCTTTTGTAATCAAGATCTTTGTAGAGTTCCCATTCCGTAAGAATACAAACGGCATCCGCACCTTCACAGGCCTTGTAAGGATCTTCTTCCAGGGTAACGAACTCTTCGAGTCCAGCTAAATCCGTTTTAGCATAACCTAGTGCCTGGGGATCTGATACGCTAACACGTGCATGCTCTTCACAGAGTTCTTGCACTACATGAATTGCAGGTGATTCCCGCGTATCACCTGTATCTGCCTTAAAAGCAAAACCAAGAACAGCAATTTTTTTGTCAGATACCGTGTTGAACATAGTACCAACAAGCTTATCCACAAAGCGCGATTGCTGATGATCATTCATCAAGATCACTTGCTCCCAATAATCCGCTTCGGCAGTAAGACCATAAGTTCGGCAGATGTAGACGAGATTGAGGATATCCTTCTTGAAGCAGGAACCACCAAAACCTACTGAGGCCTTAAGGAATTTTGATCCGATGCGTGAGTCCATACCAATAGCACGTGACACTTCCCCCACATCAGCTTCAGTGGATTCACAGAGGGATGAAATAGCGTTGATGGAACTCACACGTTGGGCTAAAAAGGCATTCGCTACGAGTTTCGAGAGCTCCGATGACCAGGTATTGGTCGTTAAAATACGTTCGTTGGGAACCCAATTAGCATAGACATCCACTAATTCCTGAATGGCTGCTTTCCCTAAATCATTTTGGCGACCGCCAATGAGAACGCGATCAGGATCATGCAAATCAGTGATAGCAGTACCCTCGGCTAAAAATTCAGGATTTGATAAAATTTCAAAGTGGTACTTTGAATCCCCTGCATGAAGTATTTTTTCTAGCGTTTCTGCAGTCCTCACAGGTAAGGTGGATTTTTCCACAACGATCAGATCTTTGCTCGCATTGGCACGAATTGTTCGAGCACATTTCTCAATAAATTCTAAATTAGCTGCAACCCCTGCTCCTTTACCAAATGTTTTTGTGGGAGTATTAACCGATACAAACACCATGTCCGCTTTAGCAATATTACCCTCAATATCAGTTGAAAATGTTAAGTTTCTACCGCGTGCCTCTTGCACGACGGCTTCGAGACCCGGTTCATAAATGGGTAGAGAATCAGAGTTCCAAGCATCAATTCTAGCTTGATTTAGATCCACAATGGTGACGTTTATGTGAGGACATTTCTGTGCGACCACTGACATAGTGGGGCCACCAACATATCCAGCTCCGATACAAACAATATTTTTTATAGACATCAATTTCTCCTAGTTTTTAAAAAAGTTTACGAGCTTTGCCCTGAGATGACGCGCTAGGCGCTGAGTTTAAGGCCTTTGGCCAATTTTTAATTTTAAATGCTTAATTTTGAATTGTTAAAACCACTAATCAATACTGATTCGCACTAATGATCTCACTTCGAGCGATCTATCATTCCTGTCATTAATTAAATTAGTTATTTGATTTTACTTGTTGACAGGATGGACAGGATAAGTTTTACTAGAATTTAGTGATGATTAGCGAAAATTAGTGGTTAAATAACTCTTTTGATCTTCAATTAAAAATCATCACTTCAGCATCTCTGCGTGAAATATATAAATCTGTTGTTAAATAACTCTCTTGACCTTCAATTAAAAATCATCACTTCAGCGTCTCTGCGTGAAATATATAAATCTGTGGTTAAATAACTCTCTTGACCTTCAATTCACAATTAAAAATTGTCGCTTCAGCGACTAAAGCTTTATCTCACCTCTTAATAATGAATCAAAATAAGCAATTGTCGGCTTCAATCCTTCGGATAGCTTGATACTGGGTTGCCAATTAAGAATTTCTTTAGCTTTTTCAATGTTGGGCTTACGTCTTGTTGGGTCATCCGCTGGTAAAGGCTTGTAGATGATCTGGCTAGTGGTATCGACTTGCCTGATCACTTCTTCAGCTAGTTCTTTGATGGTGAATTCATCGGGATTGCCAATATTTATGGGCCCAGTGATGGCATCATCGGAATTCATCAGCGCCTGCATGCCATCGAGCAAATCATCTTTAAAACAGAAAGACCGCGTTTGTGAGCCATCACCATAGATAGTGATATCTTTGCCCTGAAGGGCTTGGACAATGAAGTTGCTGACCACTCGGCCATCATCGGGATCCATTTTGGGACCATATGTATTAAAGATTCGCATCACTTTGATTTTAACACCATGTTGGCGATGATAATCAAAAAAGAGAGTCTCGGCACAACGTTTCCCCTCATCATAACAAGCGCGAATACCGATGGGGTTCACGTCGCCGCGATACTCCTCAACCTGAGGATGAACTTTAGGGTCCCCATAAACTTCAGAGGTAGATGCCTGGAGAATCTTGGCATTATTGCGCTTAGCTAAACCTAACATATTGATAGATCCCAAAACACAAGTCTTGGTCGTTCCCACTGGATTATTTTGATAATGAGGTGGTGACGCTGGGCAAGCTAAATTATAGATTTCATCCACTTCCAAACGTATCGTCTCACATATGTCATGACGAATAAACTCAAAGCTTGAGTGACTGAGTAAGTGCGCCACATTCTGTTTATAACCCGTTTGCAGATTATCTAAACAGATGACATTGTGTCCCTCATTGATCAGACGATCACAAAGGTGGGAGCCCAAAAAGCCAGCCCCCCCAGTAACTAGAATTGTTTTTGCTTTCATATATTTATTTCTCATAATATTAATACCTATAAATAATAGATGATTTTCAGCTACGGAGCTTAATTTTGATTTAAATCGGCTTGCTCCTTTAAAATTACTTCGTTTGAAAAAGTAAGACCAACTAAAGCCTAAAAGTTATTTAAGCCAAGGTTTGAGGTGCCGATTTGTAATCGGTTTAAGTTTCGCCTTTGCTATTGATAAGAGCGGAATTTTGGCGTAATGAGGTTGTGAAGGATTGCTCATTATATCTAATTTTTTAAAGAGTTAACAATAGATTCTAAAGCTTAGAACCTAATTATATTAACATTTTTGATAGAAAGAATTAAATTGTAAAAGTTTTTTTAATTAATTATAAAATATCAACATAGTTCATCTGATTTCGTAACAGATTTCTCCACTTTTAGTTTTTTTAGAAGTTGATACTATTTCTTTAAGATACCAACTACCTCTGAATCTTCAATTACAATAATATTATTAATTTGATAGCTTTCCATAAATTCAATGGCTTTCTGCATTGATACTAATGGACTAATGGTTTTTGGGCTGTGACTCATTATATCTTTCGTAGATTTATCGAAAACATTTTTACCAAACTTTTCAAATGAACGTCTTAGATCACCATCGGTAACAAGGCCTATTAATTGATTCCTTTTTACAACAATAGCTAAACCATACATGCACTCAGTTATAACTTGAATCAAATCTTTGACAGCTAAATCATCTGTTACGATAGGTAGATTTATTGTCTGCATTTCATCTTGTACTTTGTTGAGTAACTTTCTGCCTAAACTGCCCCCTGGGTGAAACCTTGCAAAGTTTTCTGGTTTAAATTTACGTGATTGCATTAAAGCTATGGTTAAAGCATCTCCCATTGCCAATGTTGCAGTTGTCGACGCTGTTGGAGCTAACTGCAATGGACAAGCTTCTTTTTCAACTCCAATGTTTAAATGATAGTGTGCATTCTGAGCTAAAGTTGAATTCGAATTACCTGTCATTGCAACTATAATATTGGAATTATCTTTTAGAAAAGGTAATAACTTTAATACTTCATCTGTTTCACCGCTATTTGAAATAGCGATGAAAACATCATCCTTAGTAACCATTCCCAAATCGCCGTGAAATGCTTCGCCTGGATGCATAAAAAAACTAGGTGTTCCGGTACTAGCAAAGGATGCGGCAATTTTCTTACCTATAATACCTGACTTGCCCATGCCGCAAACAATTGTTCTACCTTTGGAAGATAGAATACTTGTTACTGATTGCTCAAAGTTTACATCAAGTTGTTTAGAAACATGACATAAACCATCTTTTTCAATTTCAAAAACCATCTTTGCAATTTCAAGAATACTCATTTTTCCCATCCATAATTTTTTTAAGTTCTTTAAAATCCGATATAACATCAAGACCATGTGGTATATCACCAACATATTTAATGGCACCTATTGTATATCCCAAAGTTAAGGCCCTGAGTTGCTCAAGCTTTTCGATTTGCTCTAATTCAGCCATAGGTTTGCTACATAATTTATTCAAAACCCCTACTTTATATGCATAGATGCCAATATGACGAAATGTATTTCTCAATGTTTGATGATTGTCTCTGTTATATGGAATAGGAGCTCTTGAAAAATAAAGAGCATTACTTCTCTCAGTCAAAGCTACCTTAACAATATTTGGATCGTTTAGTTGCTTTAAGTTTTGAATACAAGAAACAGCTGTACTTATATCGAAATTATTATTTAGAACAAATTCACATAACTGCTTTAACAAATTAGGTGGAATTAGTGGCTCGTCACCTTGGACATTAAGAACAATTGTTTCATTCGACCATGAAAGTTTATGACATACTTCATTAATCCGGTCAGTTCCGCTTTCATGATTATCTTTTGTCATTACAACGTTTAAACTTAGTTTTACCGCCAAATCAAATATAACATCATGATCTGTAGCAATGAAAATATCCGATGGCAAAAAACCAGCTTCTTTAACTCTTTGGTAAACATGCCAAAAGATTGGTTTATTATTTATTTTTAACAGTGCTTTTTGAGGTAAACGTGTAGAACCATATCTTGCGGGAATGACTACTTTGATGTTTTTCATTATTGCTCAATTCCGCTCAAATCACCATATTGAATTTTATTCATAAGGGGTTCATAAACTTTATCATAAGATTTCATTTGATTAAGAAGTATCATATCAGCAACTTTTCTTGCAACTCCAAAACCTCCATTCATGTCTAGTATATAATCACAATGTTCTTTTACATATTCATGTGCATCATTTGGTGCGATAGAAAATCCACAAACTTTCATTATAGGAAGATCTAAAACATCATCACCAACAAAGCAAACCTCACTGTATTCAACATTAAGGTCTGCACAAATATCTTTTAAGCTTGGTAATTTATTTTTGCATCCAGTGACGCTCACATCAAATTTTAGTTGCTCAATTCTATTATTTAATGATGGGCTTGCTTTACCTGAAATCACGCCAACTTTTATATCGTTAGCTCTTAGAAGTTCTACTCCTAAACCATCTTTCACATTGAAGACTTTAAAGCATTCAGATGCCTCATTAACATATATAGAGCCATCAGTCAGAACTCCATCAACATCAAATAGGACTAATTTTATCTTCTGTATTTTTTTTTGATATACTTCTGGTGTCATGATTAATGTATTTCTAATTTTTCTTGAGATTTAATTAAATCATCTAAATCTTTAATTTGCTGTAAAAATGCTTCTAACAAAGACAATGGTAATGCGCTCGGTCCGTCACATTTAGCTTTATCAGGATCAGGGTGAGATTCGAGAAATAAACCTGCTATCCTTGTTGAAATACCTGCTTTAGCTAATTCTAACACCTGTGCGCGTCTACCACCAGAAGCATCGCTAAGAGGATCACGTTGTTGTAAACTATGAGTAACATCAAAAATTATTGGTGCATTATTCGTAGCAATCTTCATCTGAGAAAAACCCAGCATGTCAACAACTAAATTATCATACCCAAAACAAGTGCCTCGTTCACATAATAGAACATTATCATTACCTGCTTCTTTACATTTATTGACAATATATCTAACCTGGCTAGGACTCATGAATTGGGGCTTTTTTATGTTAATTGGTTTTTTGGCCTTAGAAATAGCTACTACTAAGTCAGTTTGTCTGGCTAAAAAAGCTGGTAGTTGAAGAATATCAACTACTTCTGCAACTTGCTCAACTTGATAAATCTCGTGCACATCAGTGATGATTTTTACTCCAAATTCTTTTTTAATTTCCTCAAATATACGCATCCCTTTATCTAATCCCACACCCCTGTACGAATGGACTGAAGAGCGATTAGCTTTATCAAAAGAAGCTTTAAATACGTAAGGAATTGATAGTTTATTTGTGACTTTCACGTATTTTTCACAAGCAAATAATGTAGAATCTAAATCTTCGAGAACATTTAGACCACCGAATAGTGTGAATGGTTTATCGTTTGAGTATATCATTATTATATCCTTAATTTAAGATTTATAGAAAATTTTGTTATGATTATTCATCTTGAGTTTATTTTTAAAAAACTCATAGTTCAAAAACGAGAAGTCATTAGTTCTTTTCTAATTTTTATTAATGTGACGTTTTATTTAACTACTTAAAAGTGAATTATTGAGATTAATTAAATGATTATATGTTTTCTGTATTTAAGTAAATTTATATGACTCCGTAAAATATTTATCTAATATGATTTTTAAAATTAGCCTAATAAATCAAGTTGTTTTAACTAATTAAAACGAATCAACTATTTATAATGGACTTTCTTATAGTTAACTATTAATTGGTCAACTCTTTATTTTTATCATAGATGATCTTAATGGTTTCCTGCGACTATACTCGAGTTGATAGAGCTTATGATTATAATCTATTAAATCGTTTCTAATTGATTTTACTGCTAAGGTAAACATTAATTAAATTATTCAAAATCCTCTGATGATATTTTTTCCCAATGCTGAATGGATTCTTCAAAAGAGTATTTAAATTCAAAACCATTCTCAATTAACCAACTGGGCTTAATATTTGTTGGAAATCCTGCTTTTTTTACTCTGGTTGGATGTATTGATGAACTTGTCTTAGTAATCTTAGAAACAATTTGAATAAAATATGCCAAAATTAAGAGTGGCCAGGAAGGGATCTGTAAAATTGGTCTCTTGATATTGAATTTATTTCTAATTACATCACACATTTCACCCAATTTCAATAAGGGGTTCTCCGCATAATTGTAAATAATTAGTGTATCTTTATGTTTCATCGCAAATGATATACTCTCAACTAAACCAAATATGTATCCGTAGCCCTTAATGATCTCTCTACTTTTTCCGGGGAAAAAGAAAGTTCCCTTTTTAACAGACTTAATCATTCTTAATATATTTCCTGGATCTTTAGGTCCATATATTACACTTGGTCGTATAATAATTAGCTTACGATTTTTTTCTTGATACATCCAATTTTGATGTATCTTTTCCGCAAGTGCCTTTGAAATACCATAGGGAGTTTCTGCATAAAGCTGTGACTTTTCGCAACGTTGATCTAACGATCTACCGTATGGAGCAATACTGGATGTGAAAATTAAATTTTGGAAACCGTAATGCTCCATGAAAAGATTTATATTTTCGGCACCACAAATATTTGTATCAAAATATTCTTCTCTCTCATGCCCCGGTTCGCGATGAATTGCTGCTAAATTAACAATCCAAGAATTAGCGAAATCAATTTCATCTTTAAATTCATAATGAATCGCTTTCCTCACATCGCATTCAAAAAACTCATTGTTACTCGGATCATAAATATCACTTTTCTTTATGTCTGCAATAATAATTTTATCAAATAATTTTAAGTCTTGAAAGTGTTTGGTTAAATTTGTACCTATATAACCAGCACCTCCAAAGATAATACATATTTTTATCATATATTAATTCCTAAGATTTTAATGAATTTTTTTACTTTTAAATCTATGTCGAACGTTAGCTCAGCATATTTACGAGCATTTTCAGCCAGTGAATTTCTCAATTTTTCGTCACCCTTTAGGCACTTTGCTTGCGATAAAAATTCTTTGTTATTTTCACAATCAACACCCAAGCCACTTTTATTATTTGTCAATATCTTATATGACAAATTTGTCTTAGGAACTGAAGCTAAAATTGGCTTTTGTGCACAGTGGTATGATAATATTTTAGAAGGCACTGAGAAATTACCTGCTTCCTTTTCTAATACCGCAACAAGTACATCAGAAGAAGCTAATATTTTAGAATAATCATTTTTATCTTGAAAGGGTAAAAGCTTCAGGTTACTAATATTCAGTTCATCTTTTTTATCTTTAAGATAATCTGCACCAGACCCTTGGGAGACAACTACTACTTTTGAGTCAATCTGTGATTGGGCCAAGTCTATTAATAATTGAGGGTTGTGTTTTAAGCCTAGAGTACCTGTGTATATGTAGTTAAAGCTTTTATCAAGCTGATGTTTTTGTGACCACGTATTTTCTTTATTTTGTGGGTCTATCTCTTTTAGAGGAGCCCAGTTTTCTAGTACATGCGTAGTATTAGTAATTTTCCATTCATTGAGTAGATTTATAAAATCTTTGCTAATCACTATGTTCGAATGCGACTTCTTAAGAAGTTTTTTCTCTAAATATATAAAATACTGAGCCGCCAAATTCCCTAAAATGCCAAACTTCTTGTTAAGTGTTTCTTTTACAGCTACACTCCACACATCTTGTACCCAAAAGTGAAACTGCTTACTATTTTTTTGTGCCCATTTATAAGCTTGATCAACTGTAAAAAGTGGACAGTTGGCTGTAATCACAATATCAGGCTTTGATTCATTCAAATATGTTTCAAAATTTTTACTATATTCAACCTCTTGGACAAAGCGCTTTTTGAAATTGTACTTATCAATTTTATCTTTTGTTGAAATACCGATTGTTTGAAAGTTTTGTTTTTTTTCGTCAATAGAATTGGAATTAGGACTTAAAAATGATGCGTTGTAGAGGTAATCAACTTTTATACAATCATTAGCTAACTTTTGAGCTAACTCTTGAATAAATGGATATTTACCATAGTCGTGTATACAGATTTTCATAATAAATTCAGGTGTTAGACCAAAAGGTTTTCCATTGCTCAGTTACCTTGTTAAAGTTAAAATTAGAACTAGTATGTTCATATGCATTGTTAGATATTGATTCACTAAAACCCCTATCATTTAACACATTTATTATTGTTTGAGAAAACTTCACTTTATCTCCATATTCACAAATCAAGCAGCTTTTATTATTAATTAATCCTGAACCACTTATACCTTCAGGAGTAGAAACAATAACTTTCCTATTCATGGCTGCTTCTATACTTTTAATTTTCAAACCTCCACTTTGTCTTTCCGGAATTATAAAATAGCTTGCCATATTGTAAAATATGTTTATATCATCTACGTCACTATGAATTTCAATATTACTTTGATCATTCAGTTTTATACAATTAGCTTTTCTGCCTACTATAAATAATTTAGTTTCTGGAGACTGTTCTTTTATCAATGGGAACACTTCATTACATAACCATTCAGCATTTCTTTTTTTGGGGAACCAATCAAATGATCCAGTTAATAATAAATGAGGTTGATAGTTATGGTTACCATTCTCTTCATCTAGATAAATGGGAATAGTACTTTGATTATTAATCTTAAACTTTTTGTCATATTTTGTGTAAGCATGATAATCACTTATATTAATAAAACTTGATTTATTAAATGTTTTTAAAATATTTAATTCTTCTCTAAGAATTTTCTTAGCTTCACGATATGCTAATAATCTTGTTATTGGATTTTTGATATATTTTGCTATACCACACATACTACCATATTCATCGTTGTGATTAATATAAATAAACTTGGTATTTGGTTTTGATGTTTTTATTAGTTTATTATAAAAGCCAAGTGATAAACGATGGTTAAAAATATAATGATCATACGTATCCCAGTTTATTTGGATTTTATCAAAATAGTGAATATATCTGACTGAACTATATGATCGTTTTGTAAATAATGAAAAAATTTTGTTAGAAGCTTTAATTTTTACTTCATGAATTAAAAAATCATTATCTTTATAAGAACTGTATGATTCAGTATTACTTTCAATAAGGCAAACTATCTCAATTTGATGATTTATATATGATAGTTTTAATGACTCAATCATCTGACGGCTGTATAAAGCTAAACCTCCATATGATTTAAATGGATTTTCTGGTGTTATAACACAAATTTTCATCTTAATAGCTTGCTGAGTTTATATTTTAGAGGTTCTAAAAAGTATATTATTAGATAATAAGCAATTAGTTTTATTTTTATTGTTGTGGGTTTTGTATGTTTATAAACACCTATAAATCTATCCAAAATACTTTTTCTATAATGTTGGACCGAAAGTCCATCATCTAAATAATTTGCAAGGGTCTTAGGCGTATATTCAAAATAGTACTGGTTCATATAAAGCTTATATATTAGTGTATGGTCAGCAGCTAAATTTGTGACCTCGAAGGGGTTTTTGATTAACAGATTTCTTTTTGTGAACATACTCTGATGACAAAAAACCATCCTCTTCCATAAGTTACTTAAATTTTTAGCTTTAATGTATCTTGTTTCTTTATTTTTACTTATTAATGCATGATCACCAAATAATACATCGGGGGTTTTTTCAGAAAGTGTCGCTGACACGAAGTTTAAAGTCTCTGAACTATAAAATGAATCGCCAGCATTCATAAAAATTACATATTGACCAGAGCATAAGTTTATTGCTTTATTCATGGCGTCATAAACACCTTTGTCTTTTTCAGATATAAATTTTGTAGGAACTTTAAACTTTAACAAAGTAGATTTTATTTTTTCTTGAGTCCCATCCTCTGAATTGCCATCAACAATTATATATTCATAGTTGTTAAAGTCTTGCAATAGTATTGATTTTGTGGTTTGATCAATTAAATGGCAACAGTTGTAAGTGACTGTGATAATAGATATTAGAGGCATTATATAAAAGGAATATTTTGATTTAATTTGTATTGAAGGTCACGACTTCTTTCTCCAATGATTTTTGCGGGATTACCTCCTACTACAGCATAATTTGGGACATCTTTTGTTACAACTGCACCTGCAGCAACAATTGCACCTTTGCCTATTTTTACACCTGGTAAAATAATTGCACGTGAACAAATCCATGCAAAATCATCGATAATAACAGAGTTTCCTACTGCTGAAAAATTGGGACAGTTTTTGTCATGATGCAGAGTCCAAATCATAACTTCAGAACTAATATTTACATTATCTCCTATAATTAATTTTCTTCTAGCATCAAGATGAGACCTTTCTCCAATTACTGATAAAGATCCGATCTGAAGATTACGATGACTTCTTACTTCTACACCAGAGTAAATATGGGAATCAGACTGTATTTTACTACCAAAAATTCTACATGTAATAATTCTTAGTTTACTGCTAGGTAACCACATTGCTAATTTACTAATGTAGGATTTTAGTCCGTATATATATAACTTAGTCATTTAAACCTGTTCTGTTTTAATTTCTGAATTTCCAATGGTATTGCTTGTATTTGACATGCAAGATGAATAAATAAGTGAAGCTAATATCCAAAAATAAACTTGTTCAAAAGCTCCAAGTACGAATATAATCAAAGTAGAAATTAATAAAAAATTATGTAGATTTATATTTTTCCCATCCAAAAAGACTTTGTAAAATAAAATGCAAAAAAAAGAAAAACCCGCAAAACCTGTAAAAACTATAGCTTTGGTAATTGCATTAGTGCCAAGTACTAAATTAGCATGAGTGTGTTCATAATCTAAATCTTTGTATATACTACTTACTTCAATTACTTTATCTTTATTACTAATCCCAAGACCAAATACAGGGTGAGTTTTTACTACATCTATCATGGTAATAATAGGAAAAATTATTCTCACATTATCACTAGTTACTTCATGAACTTGACCAAAACGATTTATTCGCTTTTGAAAAGCTTCGGTTTGAGAAATTGAAAATAAAACAACTGTCATTAATATAAAATTAATAAATAAAACTTTAGGATTTAATTTAAGCTTAGCGTCAGCTTTTTGAATCAAAAAAAACAAAAGTAATGTTAAAATTATTGTAGGACTATTTGTAATGAAAAATAATATTAATAGTATTGCTAAATAGATACCTTGATACAACTTATTATCGGTGATCTTTCTGGCTTTTATACACAAAATACAAATACATATGAATAAAACGTGCATTGATGGTTCAGAAGCAAAGACTTTTGGTCTAACCCTGCCAGTTAATGCTATGTCTCTGTAGTCTGAATTATATAACCCTCCATGAGAGTAAACTATATTTCTAAATGAGTCACTCAATGTCTTTGTGACTCCTAGAGTTTCAAAAACTGACAAAGAGAACAATATAAATACAAAAATTGGTAAGATGTAATTTATTATGTCACAATTTTTCTTAAAAACTTTTTTTAATTGAATGAAACAAAAAAATGCAAGTAAGAACTGAAATGAAGATACTAAGTTGCTATAGCTATAATTAATGTTTGGTATAAAGACATACAAGATAAGATAAAACAAAATTAAAAATAAAAATAATGCTTCATTCTTTTTGAAATCTAAGTTAAATATAGATAATATCATTATAAGAATGAGGCTTATCGCACCCCACATTACTTTACCCGTAAATTTTAATGGTATATTTAAATAGAAATTAGCAAATAAAAACAAAAAAAAGAGAACATGTATTTTGTATAATCTCAACTTTGTCATTTTACTAAGCCAATTAATTCTATTAATTTATCAAAACTCGTGGACTTTAGTTCCCAGTACCTTTCACCATTCAGGCAAATACCTGTATTGTTTGAAATGAATTTAACAAAAGATATATAATCATCCGTGAATAAAGGTTCTAATGGTTTAAAAATTGACTTAACTTTATTTCCGTTAAGATTCATTTCAAATAACATAGTTGAATAGATGCCTATGTAGGAGTTTGTATTAAACTCGTGAAAATTATTTTCTAAAATAATATTGCGATATACTTTCGTATCTCTTGGGTGAAAAATAATTTTATTGACATTGTTAATTTTCAAAATATTAACTAATTGATCCACATAAGTTTCAAAATCTATAGAATGATCCAAGTAATAGGGCTGAGATATAAAAGTTAAATCTTCATTAAATGGCTCAGTATTCTTTGCTTTTACGTTAAAAAATGACTTTTTCGTACACAAAACAGAGCCACTTATTGAAAAAACAGGACGATTACCTAAAAAACCAATTTTCCCTTGATAGTAATCAAAGATTAACCCAAAGATGAATAGTTTTATTAAACTTTTAAATGTAAGTTTTCTTAACTCTGGTAATTCTTTAACTTCAGGCCTTAAAAAAAACTCAACATTATCAGCAACGACTTTTATAGAACTATGTCTTTTCTTAAAACAATTATATAACTTGAAGCTAAAAACATCTTGTATACCAAAAAAACATACTTTTTCCTGGTGTTTAGAGAGCTTGAATAGTAGTATATAATATTTTAACCAATAAATAAAACTTAAAGCTAAAGGTTTAGACTCTATCATTGGCAAATGTATAATTTTCTTATCTGTATGAGATAGCAATTTTTTTGGACTAATAATGATTATTAAGTCACTGTCATTTAAGTCAATTTTGTCCAAATGATACTTATGATTAATTATATATAACATATTGTTTTTAAACGGTTTTTTCTTTTTTTCTAATTACAAAATAAAATACTTTCGCATACAATAACACATTTATAGTAGTTATGTAGAACTTTAACCAAAATACGTCTCTCGTACTAATAAAATCACAATTGTAAATATACATTAACAAAAAACTTACTGTGATAAAAGATACAAAAGGTGCATAAACAGCTTTATTTGATTTATATAAAATGTATGTGATGTTGCTCAGCCTAACTTGCACCACTAATGATATGAAGAAAAACAACAAAGAGTCATATAAAAAATTTGATTTTAAAGAACATAATACCAGAAAAATTAAACCTAAGATACTATAATATATTTCTTTAGGATTGATGTTTAAATTATTTGTGGCTATTTTCTTTTGACGATTAACAGACAAAATAGTAATTATTATCATGGTAAATAGTAATGCATACCTTAATTGTATGACTTCTACACCTGTTAAATTGTCAATTACAAAAAACTCTGCATAGGATATAATTGATATAAGAATACCGTTAACCCATGACATGAGACTGTCTTTTTTAATTTTTAATTTTAATACATAAATAGAATAAGATAATTTGCACAAAAGAATTAATGTAAATGATCCATAGAAGATTGTAAAGGTATTTATAATACCATAAAAATTATCAATATTTAACAATGTTGATATAATTAAAAAAAATACAAACGAAGATTCGTATAAGTAACTAATTTGTAATTTATTTAATGACCAATAGTACGCATATGCTACAGTATTTACTATATAAAATATACTGTTTAGTAAAATAATGTAATATAATTTAGATGATGATAGTAGGTCTGATTTTATAAAATTAGATTCTCTAAAGATTAAAAGAATAATAGAAATAATTAAAGTTATCACAGCCATGTGAATTAAAGGAAAACTAGAAATTTGTTTTGCCCTTATTTCTTGAACTAATTTTTGTCTATTACTTAAACCATACCAGCCAGTTAACAAAAAAAATAAATACTGTGTAGCAACAACATCTTTTTGAACGGTTGCATTAGATAGATTATCTAAAACAAATAATAAAATAAAATTAAATAGTGGAGATAGAAACCTACAAAATAATATTATCAAGGCATTCATGTAATCTCTCATTGAGATTGTTGTAAGAATCATTTAAATTTTGCTGAATATATTCTTCATCTACTGTTATATCACTATAATCATAATTTAACATTTGGAACTTTTTTAATCCAATTCCAGTTTTAAAATCATTGCAAAGATCTTTAATTTTTGATGTATTTGAATTTCCGTAGATTAAAGGTTTTCCTAACGCTATCGCTAAACATGCCCCGTGATATCTACCAGTAATCACCACCTTTGCATTAAGAAAATCTGAAATTATACTTGATAGATAATTACATGAAAGATTATTTAAGTACTTTGTTATATATTTAGAGCTATATACGTATTTTAGTAAATTAAGGCAAGTTAATTTAAACTTACTTATAGCAGTGCCAGGATTTAAATAATGTAGATTAATCCATTTTTTATTTTTATAATCTTCATTAGAATACATTTTAGCAATTTGGTAAGCTGCATCAACGCAATGAGAGTCTGTATATATCACCCATTTATTTTTTGATTTGTTTTTACATATTTTTTCAATGCCTGAATAAAATAGCATGTCGGGACAATAAACCACATTAGTCAAGTTGTTCTCTAAACACCAATTTTCATCGAACCTGGTTCTAACTTGAACAAATAAAAATGTCTTAATGATTTGTATATAATTTGAACTCATATTGCGTAGTTGCGAGTTTAAAAGTAGTGTTCTGTTATGGTACTTTTTTGAGAAATTTAAGAGTGCACATGCATATGGCTGATTGTCGTGGATTGTACCTTCTCCATTAATAATCAACAGGCAATCTTTTTGTGAATCTAAAAGATCCGAACAGCATTCAAAGTTTAAATTGTTAACCTCAAGTTCATAAATAATTTCTACATGATGTTTGTTGAGTAATTTTTTGAGCCCATAAGTTGTAAAATAACAACCAAGATGATTGTATGTGCTAGTACTGTTAATTAATATTGCTTTCATAAATATAAGTGAATTAAAAGGTTAACAATTTTTGTAATTATTATAATTTATTTTTCCTAAGATAAACATCAGAATACTCTTTTTTGTCATAGGCTGAATTAATACGTGAAAAAACTTTATTTATATCGATATTTTTTATATACAAGTTCTAATATAGTTACAATGGCGCTAATAAAATTCCCATTTAAAATGTGTAGATCTGATAACACTACGATAATTTAAGCAAGAAAAGTAAAATAAACATGTTTGGGAGGGTGTTTACTAATGAGTAGTTTATTTATTAGAGTAAAGATAAAAACCTGTTCTCAAGAAAATCAAGTTATTAGAAAGTAAGGGACAACTTTTAACAATTAGCTGTTATGATAAAAAGTTACATAAAATTTCTTTCGCAAAAAGAACTAAAACAGTTAGCTTTACTACTAAATCTATAGAATAGCTTGTAATTGTGTTATAAGTTCTTGAAGGAATTCTTCGGGGTTGAGCTGATCCGTCTTGAGATGAATCTCGGGGGTTTGCGGAGCCTCATAGGGCGAATCGATGCCCGTGAAGCCGTTTATCTCGCCAGCGAGGGCCTTTTTGTAGAGGCCCTTGGGGTCGCGTTCGATACAAGTCTCGATATTTGTATCCACAAAGACTTCGAAGAAACGGCCATCTGGAAGAATGGAGCGTACGAAGTCGCGATCTTTTTGGAAGGGAGAGATGAAAGAGCAGAGAACGATGTTGCCATTTTCCATAAAGAGCTTTGCGAGTTCACCGATGCGGCGGATGTTTTCTGAGCGATCTTTAGCAGTAAAGCCTAGGTCCGAGCAGAGGCCAAAGCGAACATTATCACCATCCAGGCTATTGACGTGCTTGCCTTGGGCATGGAGTTCTGCCATGAGTGCCTTGGCAATAGTGGATTTACCTGAGCCAGAGAGGCCAGTGAACCACAGGACGCAGCCCTTGTGACCATTGCGTTTTTCGTAATCCTCTCGGGTAAGGTCAAAGTCCTCCACTTTGATATTAGTGGATTTAACTTGGTCTTTTTGTGTTTCGCGTGATTCTGATTTAATGAACCCATAGCCGAGCAACTCTTGGCTTTCGGGGTCAAGCAGTTCAAGAAAGCCATTATTTCTATTGTTGTGATAAGCATCGAAATAGAGATTCTCTGCACAAGTGAGTTTAACCTTGCTAAAGCTGCCACAATCTAATTGTGTGACTTCTTGGCGGTGCAAATCCATGGAGTCAATAGAATAAGAAATATTTTCGATAAAGCCATTGACGCGAAAGGAATTGTGTTTGACGAGGATGCGCTGGTTTCCGGCTCTCCAAGACTGAGGGCTCAGCCAAAAGAGTTTGATATCGAGCTCACTAGCCGAGTTGGGTAGGTTATTGGGGCGGCAAATTATGTTCCCGCTTTGGATCTTTTCAGTGGAGCTGAGTAGCAAGCCGTCATCACTTGATAGGACTTTAGTTTTTTGTTGAGAAGGCAAAATGAGAACTTCTTGATTATCTGCAATGGCTCCGGATAGGGTTTTGCCCTTTAGGGTTTTGCCTTGGACTGAAGCTACTGAGAAGCGGAAGTCTGTTGGGTTGTAGGGGGCTTTGGTATTGATTTTTTGCAGTAAGTCATCAAGGGAAGTATTTGAATACCAATCGGCTTGTTCAGCAATGAAATGGATTTCCTTGAAAGAAGTTTTTTGACTATATAGCTTAAAAGATTTTTTGAACTCGCTAAAGACCTGGTGAGAAGTGGGGGCTTGAACAGCAAGGACAATGTGGACAAGTTTGCAGATATTCAACGCTAGAAGTGTAGGTTTGAGTGAATCCAGTTCTTCTACTTTGAGAGAAAGAACAACGAGGTTGACATCTTTAGCCTTGAGAATCAGGTCACCAAGCTTGCTCGTATCAGCATATGTAAAATCATATTTGGACTCAACAATCGTACTATGTTTGAGTCGTGTATTTGATATGATAAGGGCTTTGTTCATTGGGGCAATTTTTAATTGAGATTACGCGCTATGCGCTGAGCTAACGCCTGCGGCTGAGTTTACGCATTGCGCTGAGTTTACGCGCGTTGCGCTGAGTTTACGCGCTATGCGCTGAGCTAACGCGCGTTGCGCTGAGTTAAGTTAGTTTTTTAGAAAATGATGAGATCATTTGAGAAAGTTCTTTGCATTCTTGGTAAGTTTTTTCACAGAAATTAGTATTCAAGAAACCGACTTCTTTGGCAATAATTATTTGTGTTCGAAGTTCTCCGCATGAAGCTTTGGAATAGGAGAGGAAATGTTTCGTTTCTTTAACAGAATCACGTTCCATACCCTCTGCTATATTGCTAGGAATTGAAAGTGCCGAACGAGTTATCTGATCTTTAAATCCATAATCTTTTAGGCTTAAAGTTTCTTTATAAATGAGAATACTTAATTTTACTGAACGTTTCCAAATTTCTAAATCTTCAAAATTCATATTATTGTTCCTATCACTTAGGAACTTTGTTCCGTAAACTCAGCAAAGCGTCAACTTAGAAGCTTTGCTTCGTAAACTTATAAACTTTACAAAGTTTACTTTACTAAAAACCATGGATTGAGTAAATTTTCTTTATTGTATTGTAGTGGCTGTCTCGTTTCGAAGTTGAGCACTTGCTTGCCGGCGGCGAGGGCGACGGCGTGGGCGGCTGCAGTATCCCATTCCATAGTGGGGGCGAGGCGGGGGTATTGATCGGCTTTACCGGATGCTACGTAACAGAGTTTAAGTGAGCTACCGACGGAAGTGAGTTCGATGCTCTCGGTGGTTTCTTTCAGTGAATCAACGTAGTCTTGGGTCTCCTGTGACATGTGGGAGCGACTCGCTACGATAGTGAGTGACTTTTCGGGTGTTTCGTTGATTTGTAAAGGTAGCTTTTCGTCATTGAGGCTAGCGCCTGATTCATCAGCAGCATACATGTCGTCAATAGCGGGAGCATAAACCACGCCGACAGTGGGCACGCCATTTTCAACTAGAGCAATATTAACGGTGAATTCACCATTTTTTTTGATGAATTCCTTAGTACCGTCGATGGGGTCAACCACGAACATTTGCTTCCAATCTTTGCGCTCGGAGTATTCGGCGTTTTTGATTTCTTCCGAGAGAATGGGAATATCCGGCCAATTCTTTGCGAGTTCAGCACAGATGACGGCATTGGCGGCTTTATCAGCTTCAGTAAGGGGTGACTTATCTTCTTTTTCGATAACGGCGAAGTCGGTGGCGTAGATCTTCATGATCTCAGCCCCGGCAAGTCGAGCAATTTCTTCGAGTTTTTTTAGCATAGCTTATTATAATTTTAAATTGTGAATATTTAATTTGTTCAGTCAAGCACTGATCTTCACTAAAGTATTGATTTTAGGTATTTTTAAGCTTGGCAGGCTCCGCATCAAAAATGAAAAATTCATTTTTGAGCTTCCGCAAAAAGTAAGATTAAGGAAAGAGTGTTTACGATTATGTAATAATATACTTATTTTAAATCTATAGACGATCATATACTATTAACTAAATCATGATAGAGCTAATTTATTAATTTTATATTAATGTATTGATAATTTTTATGTATAAGAATTGCATTATAAATAGATTATAAATAATAAAGTTCACAATTAAAAACTAACACATGTACATAAACCATTGATGCCTAAATTTTTACACTTCAAGATGAGTCTATAATACAAATGGCAATGCTCAAAATCCACAATAAATTGCTTAATAAGTACAAAATATTTTGGAGGGGGTCTTTAAAACAAAGTTTCAAAAACAGTAAAGGATTACATAATTACTCATAAAGCGGGGCAAAGCCCCTGATAGCTTGGTCCAGGATTGGCAAAGCCTTGCTGGGGGAGCACGAGGGGGACAGCGTCCTTCTCGTATGCGCAGCATCATGCCCTCTAATCTACTTAATCGTGAAGGATTATGAATAACATTCTATGGCCTTGCTTCAGAACTCATATGTTTATTTCATCTATTTATATCCTGGTTCTCACAAACCAGGCTGAGCTATTCCATTCCTTCGGAATTCAGAAGCCGAATATTACATTATAATATGAATGATTACCCATTTGATTCTTTGTGTGATTGTATTTCTCGCCAAGACGCGAAGACGCCAAGTGATAGCTTAGATTTGTTTAAACTTTTCCAAAAAGCTTAAAGAACTGCCTTTAACTCTATAAAATTAACTCAGATAAAAAACTTAGTTTCTTAGCGCCTTCGCGTGATAAAAATTAAAAGTATACTCATCATCACCTATTAATTAAGATCTATGGCCTTGCTTCAGAACTCATATGTTTATTTCATCAATTTGTATCCTGGTTCTCACAAACCAGGCTGAGCTATTCCATTCCTTCGGAATTCAGAAGCCGTATATTACCTTATAATATGAATTATTACACATTTGATTCTTTGTGTGGCTGTATTTCTCGCCAAGACGCAAAGACGCCAAGTTGTAAAACACTTTACTTATATTTAAGAAAGCTTAAATAACTGCCCACAGAACTATCAGATTAACTCAGATAAAAAACTTAGGTTCTTGGCGCCTTCGCGAGAGATGATTTTATTTAACTCGAGAGATGAGCTATACCATTCCTTTAGCACTCTGAACAAAAAAAAACGGCATCACAGCGCCTCCGCGTGATAAAAATTAAAAGTATACTCATCATCACCTAATGAATAATTACCCATTTGACTCTGTGTGTGGCTGTATTTCTCGCCAAGACGCGAAGACGCGAAGACGCCAAGTGATAGCTTAGATTTGTTTAAACTTTTCCAAAAAGCTTAAAGAACTGCCTTTAACTCTATAAAATTAACTCAGATAAAAAACTTAGGTTCTTGGCGCCTTCGCGAGAGATGATTTTTATTTAACTCATCATCACCTATTAATTAAGATCTATGGCGTTCCTTCAGAACTCATATGTTTATTTCATCAATTTGTATCCTGGTTCTCACAAACCAGGCTGAGCTATTCCATTCCTTCGGAATTCAGAAGCCGTATATTACCTTATAATATGAAATAATTACCCATTTGACTCTGTGTGTGGCTGTATTTCTCGCCAAGACGCAAAGACGCCAAGTTGTAAAACACTTTACTTATATTTAAGAAAGCTTAAATAACTGCCCACAGAACTATCAGATTGATTCAGATAAAAAACTTAGTTTCTTGGCGCTTCGCGAGAGCTAATTTTATTTAACTTATTATCACCTAATGAAAATTACCCATTTGATTCTTCGTGTGGCTGTATTTCTC
>NZ_ABCK01000019.1 GCF_000170755.1 Lentisphaera araneosa HTCC2155 | reverse complement strand
CTGTTATGATGGTTTTATAATGTTAACAAACATGGGATAGACTTATCAGTTCTCCAAAAAAGATCATCACATACGGAACATATGATATGTTTCACGAAGGTCACCTGCGCTTACTTAAGCGAGCCAAAGCTCTAGGTGATCATTTAATCGTAGGCGTCACCGACGAAAACTACGACCGTTCTCGAGGCAAACTCAACGTTATTGAAAGCACTGAAAAACGCGTCCAAACCATCAGAGATTTGGATTTTGTTGATGAAGTTGTTATCGAAACCCACAAAAAGCAAAAAGCCGAAGACATGCAAAAATACGGCATCGATATTTTTGCTATTGGCGATGATTGGGAAGGTTTTTTCGATTATTTAAACGAATTTACGGAAGTGGTTTATTTGAGTCGTACCGAAGGAATCTCAAGTACTCTCTTAAGAAAAGAGAATTACGACCTTATCAAACTAGGTATCGTAGGTCTAGGCGAAGATACGAAGGCTTTTATTGAAGAGGCTACTCATATCCCCAACTTACGAGTTAATCGCATCTACTCTTCAGACGTCAACGACCTTAAAAAAGTTACCAAAGAAGATAATGGTGTGAACTACGGCCATGATAACTATGATGAATTTTTGGACTCTAGTATTTCCGCAGTCTATATCGATACCGCTTTAGAGGAACACTATCCGCTTATTAGAAAAGCACTTGAAGCCAACAAGCATGTTCTCTGTGAAAACCCTCTAGCTCTTCATAAAAGTGAACTTAGGGAGCTACTCAATCTAGCAAAAACCAAAGAACTCCTGCTTTTATCTGCTATAAGAACGGCTTTTTTGCCCGCCTTTAACCAACTACTTAGTGAATTAAAAAATGGCTTGATTGGCGATATCAAGCAAGTCAAAGCTACTCGAACTTCTTCTTTCAAGGATAAAATTTATCCCGACACTTTCATGACTCAAGGGGCAACAAATATTCTATCTTCTTACCCCTCCTTACTCGTGAACAAAATCTTGGGTCGAAGTAAAGATATCACCTTTTTCGACCAAGGAACTGATAACTATGACGTTTCCAATTTAATCATCAGCAAGCACAAAAATGGTGGCATCGGCATTTCTAATGTGGCTACAGGGATTCAATCCAAAGGCGATGCAATCATTTCTGGAACTAAAGGTTATGTTTACATCCCCTCCCCCTGGTGGTTAACGAAAAAATTCAAAGTCAATCACGAAGATGACAACAAGAGTCAGACTTATAAATACGAATTCGATGGCTGTGGCTTGCGTTACATGATTGCGGAATTCGTCTCGCTCATTCAACGCGGTGAACGTAAATCAAAAATGTTATCGCCCAAAGATATGATTGGCATTAACCGTGTCCTTTTGGAATACAACGAACGTAAAATCAAACAATTAGAGAAAGCTCAATGATTTACCAAGACTACGCGATTTTCACTCCTGGCCCCGTTAAGATGTCGGAAGAGATCCTCAAGTTAGGAGCTCAGCAGACTCCTTATTTCAGAAACAGTGAATTTTCCAACATCACCTTTGATTGTGAGAAAAACCTTTTAGAAATGGTTAACGCTCCCGAAGGATCTCGAGTAGTATTCCTTACCGCTTCTGGAACAGCTGGCATGGAAGCCACTGTGATGAATTTGCTGACTCAAAATGACAAGGCCCTAGTTATTAATGGTGGTGGTTTTGGTGCTCGTTTTGTTAAAATCTGTCAAACTCACGCTGTGCCCCATCACGAACTCAAAGTCAAAGATACCAACTTATCTGATATTGCGGAAATCGCACCACAGGAAAAGTTTACTAGCCTAGTTGTCAATGCACACGAAACTTCTGTGGGACACCTCTATGACCTTAATGCCATGGGTGACTATGCCACTAAAAATGGCCTACTTTATATTGTTGATGCTATTTCCATGCTCGTCACTGACCCGTTGGACATGCAAGAATCAAATATCGATGTAGTGATTGCGAGTTCTCAGAAAGGTTTAGGCCTACCTCCTGGACTAACCATGGTTGTCTTAGCTCCTAAAGCCCTTGAGCAAGTTCAGGAGATCAACTCTCTTTATTTCAATTACAAAGATTACCTCAGCAATGGTGAACGTGGTCAAACTCCCTACACGCCTGCAGTGACGATCATGCTCCAACTTCATGGACGACTCGAACAAATCAAAAAACGTGGCGGTGTCGCTCAAAGTATTAACAATGCTCAAGAAGTCGCTCAATACTTTAGAGAAAGCATCAAAGGCCTCCCTCTCGCTGAATACAGCACCTACATGCCTAACGCAATGACCACTCTGACGCCAACTGATGGCAAGTCAGCCATGGACATCGTCAATGATCTAGAAGAGAAATACAAAGTCATGGTCTGCCCCAACGGCGGTCCAGAGCGCGACCTCATCTTCCGAGTTTCACACATGGGAGAAATGACCAAGGAATACACTGACATCCTTATCGATGCCCTCTACGATTACTACGGAAAAACGAGAAGCTAATGATAGAGCCTCAAGTCCTGCGCAAAGCTCAATTGATCATGCTCGACATGCTCATTGAATTCGATGCCGTCTGCAAAAGAAACCAACTGCAATACTGGTTGGATTCGGGAACTCTCCTCGGAGCCGTCAGGCACCAAGGTTTTATCCCTTGGGATGATGATATCGATATTTCTATGCCACTTGAGGATTATCTAAAGTTTAAAGAACTCGGCGCCGAAGAACTCTCAAAGAATATTTATTTGCAGACTTCGCAAAGGGACCCTGGATTCAATTTTGATTACATAAAACTAAGATCCAATAAGGCCAGTATCGTTGAGTTTCACGAAAAAGATCAAGAAATCAATTATCATCAAGGTGTCTTTGTGGATATCTTTCCCATGTTGAATATGGAAGACACAAAAGAAAACCAGAATGATTACGAAGAAACATTAAAAAAGATTCGTGACTACTCCGCTATTAGCCTTCATACTCCCAATGGAAAGAACCTGCCTAAGGAACGTATTCAGCTTACAGAGGCTCTCAAACAAAAGCACCTCGGCTGGGATGTCAGTAATTCAAAAGTGATCTACGGCGGAGAAATGCCCGATGTTGCTGCCGTCTTTGATAAAGAAGAAGTCTTCCCACTCAGCACACTAAGTTTTGAAGGACATCAATTCGCTGTCCCCAAGAACCCAAGTCATTACCTCGACGCGATCTATAGCTTCGATTATCGCCAACTGCCCCCAGAGAACCAACGCAAAATCCACGCTCATAGCATCAGTTTTAACGAGACCAGTTCCTAAGGCTTTTTAGGCAATTCAATTTCTGTTACTTTCAGATCCAGATTTTAAGTTAAAAAAGCTTCTGTTTTACCCCGTTTTTTATTTGCTCAAATCTAAGCGTAACTTGCCTTAAAAATTAGAAGGATTAAAATCTCCCAAATGAATTTATTTTTTGCGTAAAGCGCAAATCACTTTGGAGATATAAAGATGTCTGAAAACAAACGCTATATGATTGGCATTGACCTGGGGACAACCAACTCAGCTCTTGCTTACGTCGACACACAAGACCCCGACAAAAACATTCAAATATTAAATGTCCGCCAGATTATTGCACCTGGTGAAATTGACGCCCTCGAATCACTTCCTTCTTTCCTCTACTTACCTGACGACAATAGTGTCAATTCAGGCAAGTTTAATTTTGATGGTCAAGAAGATAATTCTTACTGCGTCGGAGCTTATGCACGAAAAGTTGCGAGTGATCAAGCCTCACGCGTGATTTCTTCAGCTAAATCCTGGTTGTGCTCGGCTGGTCAAGATCCCACCAGCGACTTTCTCCCTGCTATTGATGATGCCGAAAAGAAACTTTCTCCGCTTGAAGCCATGACGCGTTACCTCCAGCACCTCAAAAATGCTTGGAATAATCAAGTCGCCACTTCGCCTGAGGAATACATCGACAAGCAAGAAGTTATCCTCACTGTCCCCGCTTCCTTTAATGCTTTAGCCCGTGAACTGACCGTGATGGCCGCCGAAGCCTGCGGCATCTTCCCTAACCTTCTCGAAGAACCCCAAGCCGCTTTTTATTCCTGGATCAAAGAGAACGAAGATAACTGGCGCGAAAAAGTAAGCGCCGATTCCTCTATCCTCGTGGTGGATATTGGCGGTGGTACAACTGACTTCTCGCTCATTGGAGTCGATAACCAAGATGGCAATATGGAACTCCAACGTTTAGCAGTTGGCAATCACTTGCTACTCGGTGGTGATAATATGGACTTCACACTCGCTTACGCGATGCAACAAAAGCTCGGCAAGCGTCTCAACGCTCGTCAATTCAGTTCACTTGTGCATCAATGCCGTCAAGCTAAGGAACGCATCCTCGGCGAGGAAGCTCTCGAACGCATCGACATCACTGTTTTAGGCACGGGTTCTAGCCTCATTGGTGGAAGTCTCAAAACCGAACTCACTCAAGAAGAAGTGGATCGATTCATTATCCAAGCCTTCTTACCGGACTGTGAATTAGATGCAGAAGTTCAGCGTCAGCAACGCTCAGGCCTGCGTTCCTTTGGTCTCAATTTTGAATCCGATGCCGCAATTTCCCGTCATTTAGCCGAGTTCATTAAAACAAATGATAATATGCCAAAGACCGTGCTCTTTAATGGTGGTGTGACTAAGGCCAAGCAATTGCGCCAGCGCGTTAGCTCAATTATCAATTCTTGGACGGGTGAAGAAGTGGACATCTTAGCCGACTCTAATCCCGACCTCGCTGTGGCCAAAGGTGCCGCTTGGTACGCTTTTGTTCGCCAAGGTAATTCCATCCGCATTAAAGCCGGCTCCGCCCTCTCCTATTATGTTGGCCTCGAATCCTCTATGCCGGCAATGCCGGGTTTTGCTCCGCCAGTTGACGCCATTTGTGTCATCCCCCAGGGGGCCGAAGATGGCACGAGTTTTGATATCCCCATCGATGACCTCGCCCTGCTCGTTGGCGAAGATAGTCAATTCCGCTTTTTCTGTACAAACAATCGCAGTGAAGATGAGTTAGGGAGCATTGTTCAAGACGCCGATCTCGAACTCGAAGAACTTCCTGCACTTCACAAAAATTTAAGTCTCGAAGCTGATGAAGCACCACGCCTTATTCCCATCAATATGAAAGCTATTTTTACCGAGATTGGTACCGTTCAAGTTTGGGGTGAAGCTAAATCCACTGATCAAAAATGGCGTTTAGAATTTGATTTAGGTGAGGAAGGTAGCCAGCAGTAAAATGACGAATCGCTTCATTGTCGGTATTGACTTAGGTACAACCAACTGTGCCCTCTCCTACGTAGACTTAGAAACTTCTACGGAACCTCAGCTTTTCGAAATCGAGCAAGTAATCGCTTATGGTGAAAAACACCAGCAATACAACTTGCCCAGTTTCCTTTATCGCTGTGAAGAAAACGAGCAAAAGCAACTCGCTTTAGCTTGGGATAAAACACCCAAGTACGTCAGCGGCGAATACGCTCGGCGCTTTGGCGGTGCGAAAGCAGACCGTTTTATTCACTCAGCTAAATCTTGGCTCGTCCACAAAGCTGTGGATCGTGAGCAAGCTATCTTGCCTTGGGGTATTGAAGAAGATGAAAAAATCAGCCCCTTAGCGGCCTCCGCATTCTACCTCAAACACCTCCGCGAAGCTTGGAATCATCAATTCGGCAAAGTCAAAGATAAAGAGGGCTCGCCCTGCTTTCTCGAAGATCAAGAACTCGTCATTACGGTTCCGGCGTCCTTTGACGAAGTCGCTCGTGAACTCAGCTTAAAAGCCGCTTTTGAAGCTGGTTTTAAAAAAGTCACACTTCTAGAAGAACCCTTGGCCGCCTTTTACTCTTGGTTACAAGTGAATCAAAACTGGCAAGAAATACTCAAAAAAGGCGAACGCGTGCTCATCATCGATATTGGTGGTGGCACAAGTGATTTCTCGATGATTGAAGTCAGTGACGACGAATCCCTACGCAGAAATACTGTAGGACCGCACTTGCTCCTTGGTGGAGATAATATTGACCGCACGATTGCTTTTGAAGCACAAAGACGTGCCAAGAAAAAGTTCAATCAACGCGAAATGAGTTCGCTCATTCAAGAAGCTCGCCGTGCCAAAGAAAAAGTTCTTGGTGATGAACAAGTCGAAGATATCAATTTATCCGTTCATTCTGGTGGCAGTTCACTTCTCAAAGGCATGTCACTCATCAAATTTAAACGCAGCGAAATCCTCGACATTATTCATAGTGGTTTCTTTCCGCAAATTGCGATTGACGCAGAAGAACCCGATCGCAAAGTCGGCCTACGTACCCTAGACCTTCCCTATGAACGCGACCCAGCCATCACTAGTCACTTGTTATCTTTCTTGAGAAAAGATGCACAGGTGAGTGGCTACGATTCGATTAAATTCCCTGAGCATATCCTTTTCAATGGTGGGACAATGATTCCCCTCAGCTTTCGCGAACGTATCCTCAAGCAATTAGAAGCTTGGTCAGGGCAAGAGATCAATACGCTCAACTCAAAAGGCTTAGATATTGCCGTAGCTCATGGCGCCAGTGCATACGGCCTCAGTAAGAGTGGTTTAGGCACACAAGTGAAGGGTGGCATTGCCCGTTCTTACTTCCTGCAAATTGCTAGCGAAGAAGGCGATAAATTCATTTGTATCATGCCACGCGATACTGAAGAGCATAGCATACAAAGCTGTGACAAAGTATTTACCCTCAAAACCAATAGCATTGTGAGTTTCCCGCTTTATAGCTCAGAGACTCGCCTACAAGATCAAGCCGGCGATATACTCGCTAGTGACGCCGAGGACATTTCTGTACTCTCTCCCTTGAGCACCTCGATTTCCTACGGTAAAAAAATTCAAGACATACGTGTTAAAATCAAAGCCTCAGTCAATGAGAGTAATTCACTCGAAGTCTGGCTCGAAGCGATTGATACGGATCATAAATGGCAACTGCGTTTTGACTTGCGCCAACTTCACGAACAAGAAGTCTCGGAAGAAGTGCAAGAAACGATCACTGTTGATGAAGAACTTCTCACAAAAGCCAGCCAGTCTATCACTGAAGCCTTTACGGAAAGTGACTCCAAGTTACTCAAATCACTGATGAACAAGCTCGAAGCCGATCTCGAGCTCCCTCGAAAGCAATGGTCACTTGTCCTTTGCCGTCGCCTCGCCGATTTGCTCCTGGATTTAGATAGTAGCGAACTTCGCAAAAAAGCCAGTACAGAGGCACGCTATTACAATATCTTGGGCTTTATGATGCGTCCGGGCTTTGGCGATTCACACGATCAATTCCGCGTCAATAAACTTTGGCCCTTTTGGTTTAAGGGAGTCCAAAATAAAAATGATTTACAGAGTCAATGTGAATGGTGGACACTCTGGCGCCGTTGCACAGGAGCACTCAGCCGTGGACGTCAGGAACAAATGGCGCATAAACTCGCCACGGAACTCAATAGCAAAAAGAATGCCAATGCTCAGCTCAACCGCGAAATTAAACGTTGCCTCGGCGCTCTCGAATTAAGTCCGATCAAATTCCGTCGTAAAATACTCGGTGAATTTAATGAACGTGCCACACGCTTAGACGATGTCGAATTGTGGATGATTGCCCGCATGGCCGCCCGACGTCCTATCTACGCCCCACTCGACCTCGTTCTACCTGCTAAGAGTATCACTTCTCTCACCACACTGATTATGCAGACCAATCCCAAGAAACTGACTAATATGCATTACCTCTGCCTGAGTCGAGTCATGAGCCTAACGGGTAACCCCTCCTTAGATATAGCCGAAAAAAACCGCGAAGCCGCCATTCAATTCCTCAAGAAGAATCAGGCACCCAAACACTTTGCGCAAGCCATCCAAGAAGTCGTCGAAGAAAAAGTCGAAGATCAAAGCATCGTCCTAGGCGATAGCATCCCCATCGGCCTCAAACTCCACCAAGACTAACAAAGTTTTAAGCTCGTTCCCAAGCTCACTTTGGTCTCACCTGTAGATAAAAGCTGGGAGCCCCGCATTCTATGCGGAAGTTGAATACGAAGTCTATCAAAGTGATCAGATCGTTCGCAGTCTCACTGCAGTTAAAGACTTAATTTTTGTAAAGTTGGCAGTTGGCAGATCGGCTGCGCCTGCAGATCGTTCGCAGGCTCACTGCAGTTAAAGACTTATTTCCGATACGGGCGTATACCCGCTAAAGATTTAGGGCTCTAAAAATAGCATGGGACATCCCTTATATTAATTGTGAAAAAGCAAAAACAATAAGGAGTATCCCATGATATCAGATACAATAAATCGTAAAGAAGACAGTAGCAAACGACTTGCGCTCAGAAGTAATACCTCAACCCTGGTTAATGTCATTGTTGAGGGAACCAGTTGCTCACGCTTTGAATCAGAAGTCATAGCCGACAAAGCAGTGGAGGTATTTGGCATCGGCCCATATAGTCCAGACGCCGAACTGCAGCCAGGTCAAATGAAATGGAAGGCAATAAGTGCTTTGGAACCTGCGGGAAAACCTCTAGCAGCTTGTCAATTCAAAATCATCACCCTTACGGTTCACCAGCTTGAGGATGATCAAGAAGTGTATTTGAAGTATGGCCGCTCAGCCAAGCGAGCCAATCAAATTGTTCGGATGTGTGAGGAATGCTATGATCAGGAGTGTTTACTGACTCAGGAAGATTTAGCTTGCATACTGGATTGTGATGTAAAAACGGTGCGCAATGACATTCGTGATTATCAAAAGAAACATGAATGCCTTGTTCCAACCCGGGGAAACAAAAAAGATATCGGCCCAGGTATTACCCACAGAACAAAAGCCATAGAGAAGTTTATCCAAGGTGAATGTCCCGAGGATATAGCCCGTAATATGCAACATTCTCTCAGGGCTATAGAGCGTTATATCACATCTTTTTGTCGTATAGTCCATTATCAAAGCGAAGTTTCTGATACTTTGAAACATCCTTGATCGTAGGTGTTCATTAGCTTTGACCAACAATGCCTTGACCTTCGAGATCAGTATATGAAAACAGCTGCGTACCGTGAGCGCTTGGAAGAAATACAGACTATGGGCACCCGTTTTTGGGAAAGTGTAGACTCTAAAAAAAAGGCTGGGCAATAGACATGAAAGATAAACTCGTTAATAAAAAAGAGTCGAAACCTGAGCCAGCCTGGACTAAAAAGGATTTTAAAGCTGTACTCATGAATTTCTTTCTTCAGCATTGTCCGCAGCTCGGTGGCGAGCTCTTAGTAGAACGTCTTGTTTTAGAGCTCATTAAAACTATTGAAACCTATTATCCCGCAACAGAAAGAATGAAAATGGGACAAGCTTTGTGGTACGCAGTTGATGCCGCAGAAACAGCCGGTTATGGCAAAGCCCTTGAACGATGTAAGCTCGTTCCTGTTGTTTTAGATATGATTCACGATGATGATATTGAAGCGTATTTAGCCAAGGAGAAGAAACGTAAACGCAATATAACGAAGGTTGTTCGAATCTTTGATCAAACTTATCAACAGGGAGGCGTCTTAACCCTTGCTGATGCTGGCGCCATCATGGGGCTTTCTCCAAGTACAATCTCTTCATATCTAAGAGAATATGAAAAAGAACATAACAGATTGGTCCCTCGGCGAGGTACAATTCATGATCTTGGTCCCACGCTGACTCATAAGCGTATTATTTGTATAAAACATTGTTATGAAGGAAAGTCTATTGAACAAACCGCTCGGGAAACAACACACTCAGTTCGAGCTGTTACGCGATATACCAATGATTTCAAAAGAGTTCAGACTTGCTTAAAGGAAGGTTGGAAAGTCGAAAAAATAGCTGCCGCTACAGGATTATCGAAATCTTTGACTCAGGAGTATATAGATCTAATTGAAAATAAACCACAGGAGGAGACAGAAGGCTGATTAAGAGCTAAAATCAACTACAGGGTATGTTCCCTTGCGGGCATAGACCCTTATTTTGTTTCCACCGATTTTAGAATATTTCAATTATGGTGAAACCATTAAACTTTAAGTAGCTTAGGATGAAATCCTAAGACAAACAATGGATAAACATATCCCATGCCTTAAGGTATGGAACTCAGAAGACTTCTTAAACTGTACTGTAATCATCACGCAGAGGCACGGCGACGCAGAGTAAAACCATTACATTATTCCGGATTCAAAATTTATAATTTACCATTCATAATTAACTTTATTGCCCGTCGATGGCTGGCAAGCCTCGCAAGGATGGGGACAGCGTCCCTACACTTCCAACTCAATCCATACTTACGAACCGACCAATTCAAAATTTATAATTAAGCATTCATAATTGACTTTATTGCCCGCCGATGGCTGGCAAGCCTCGCAGGGATGGGGACAGCGTCTCTACACTTCTAAGTCAATCCATACTTACGAACCGACCAATTCATAATTTAAAATTGCTCTTCATTTTTCTCTCGCGAAGGTGCCAAGCCACGAAGTTTTTGCTTAATGCTTAAGTAAAAAAAAGAAATCACCTATTAAAAATATTAAGGGCGTACTTTATTGTTTCCATAATATTTTATCAACTGCTAGGAATTATGGAGATTCATTAATGAAAAGACTACTTACTTTGACAGCTATCACGGCTTCATTGTTATCGACTACATCTATGGCGACAACACCGACTGATCAAAACTTCAACGATACAGGTGACATCCTAGCTCGATCGGCACAACACACTAATATCGTGTACCAAGTTATGGTTCAGCGTGCGACTCAAGCCGCTATCTACTACATGCCTGCAGTTGCTCAGGTCGATTTTATCAAGGCGACTAAGCGAGCTGGTGGTGATTACGATACAGTTAACTTTATAACTAAACCCTTCGGTTCAGACAAAGGATTCCTAACTGCCAACGACACCACAGCCTATGCTTGGGGTTCGATCTCTACCAAGAAAGGCGCCATGGTTGTTGAAGTCCCTCCCATGACTAACCAGATAGACTACTTCGGTTCCTTTATATCAGCTTGGCATGTCCCGATGATCGATGTTGGCTCTAAAGGCGCTGACGAAGGTAAAGGTGGTAAGTATTTATTTCTGCCACCAAACTATGACGGCAAACACGGCACTGTAGATGAACTGAAAGCCAAAGCTTACATTATCGTTCCAAATATGGACGGTTATGATTGTTCTTTCGCGTTTCGTCCGACACTATTGAACGGCGCTACTCACGCATATGCAGGAAAACACGCTAAAAGTATTAAGATTTACTCACTTGAAGAAGCTCTTGCGGATAAGGTTGAAGCTACTGAGTATTTGGATGCGACTGATCTCGCCTACGACTGTCTTCCCTATTATAATATGACTTTCATTGAAGACATCAACGATGTAGTACAAAATAATCCCATACGTGAAAAAGATCGTGCTATGTACTCAATGCTGCAAAGCATCGGCATCAAAAAAGGAGAAGAGTTTAAGCCAACAGCCATTCAGAAGAAAGCTGCACTCGAGGGTTTAGAACTTGCTTACTCATACATGCAGAAGAAGTTCGTCACTGAGGGTGAAACGGTTGCTCCACTCTGGGTTAAAGATGGCAAAAAGCTATCTGAATGGTCCTTCTGGAATTTTGGCGCGCAAGCACAACTTGGCTTCCCCTTCGAAGATGGTGAAGAAATCCTAATCGATAAACGTGCCGCCTCATACTTTTATGTTACCTTCCTACCGAACAAATTGGGCGGTGCCACATTTTATTTAACGGGACTACGCGATTCTGATGGTAACTTGCTTAACGGTAAAGATACTTACAAACTGAATGTTCCTGCGGATGTCCCTGCTAAAGATTTTTGGTCAGCAATCGTATACAATATGGAGACTAAGAACTTCAACCGTGGTGTGGATCGTGTTGGTGCTTCGACTAAAGATCTAGATAAGATGGTAAAGAATGCAGATGGTTCGGTTGATGTTTATTATGCTCCTAACTTGGACAAAGTTCCAAAAGGCTACGAAGCTAACTGGGTGACTACAAAGAGTGCTACAGATGCTAGTGATTGGTTTTTTCTCTTCCGTCTCTACCGTCCAGAAACTAAAGACTGGTTCAAAACTTGGATACTAAACGACGTCGAAAACATTTCTAAAAATAATGATTATTTAGCTCTAGGATAACATAGATGTCAGAACAGTACTCAAATATAAAATGTTCGAATTGTCAAAGTTTGAAGACCAGAGTGATTCATCCAATCAATTCACGCCCTAGTAAAAGTGGGGTCTTATTTATTGGCTGGTTTTATCTACTTTTTCAGTGTGCCTTTTCGAAGAGTAAACTCATTTGCGATAGCTGTAATCACGAAGAGGCTTATAGTACAGTTTTATCTTGGCTCGCTCTATTTTCTTTGTTTTTCTTGATCATTATTATATTTAACAGCAATTGATAAATAGATGAAAAAGAAGAGTTTTAAAAGACATTTATCTGAGATTTTTTTGAAGCAGAATTTTGCTGAATTGAGCAAAGAGGATAAAAAGAAAGAACTCAAAGCTTGTTTTATCAATGATCTTAAATGGTTTTTACTCGCGACAGCATTTGTTTTGTGCATCTATTTATTAATACACTTTATTTAAAAAAGACTTAATTATGAAAACATTTAAAAAGATATTAAAATGGCTAGCTATTAGTTCTATGGCTCTCGTCTTGATCTTTGTTGCCCTCTTTATTATCAGCTTTACCTATTCACCCGAAGATATGGGAAAGAATCAAGCCTCGGTGGACTGGTTGCCAAGTTCGGCGTCAGAAATCAATTTTTATGAACGCGGTGGCTTCGGTTGGATAAAAACGTATAACTGTAAGATGAAGAAGAATGACTTCATGAAGTTTGCCGATGATAATGGCTGGGAGCTCAAAGAAGATAAGTTTGAGCAGCGTTTCAGGCAATACAATATTAGCGAAGAAGACATCATCGTTAAGCATGCTTTAAGCTATAGCAAAGTTTTTGCTAATAGTGGTGGGACTCGCGTCGTCTATGATATAGAAAATGAAAAACTCTACGTCTCCCTTAGTCAAAGGTAAACAAAGGAATTAAAATGAAACTCAAGTTATTGATTATTAGCCTTTTAACATTTAGTAGCTCGACACTACTTGCAGTTGAAAGTCCAGCAACGAAAACTTTGAAAATACGTTCACAAGACTTACAGCCAACCATTACTCAAGTCTCGGATTCAGTCTAGCAAGAGCCAAATTATATTTCCTAAAAGGCTCATTCTATAGTTTCACTGGCTTCCAAATCGACGATGGTTCGCGAGACTCGCAAAATGCTTCGGTAGTTATGAAGGATAATAATTTAGCTGAGGAAATTCAGCTTTATTCACAAATGTTCATTTCTATTGATAAGCATTCAAATTAAAACTGATTTAATCAGAGCAAAGAAAAAGCACTTACATCGCTGTAAGTGCTTTCTTGTTTTCGAGTGGGCCCTGAGGGACTTGAACCCGCGACCGTCCGATTATGAGTCAGTTTTTCGGATTACTTTGTAGTCTTTTTTTTACAATTTTTAGCAATTCCTTACTTAATCGGTAGCCTGTGCATATCACTTCATGTCGGTGCATGAAAAAGCAAAGTGCTACAAAAGTGCTACAGTTGCATCAAACAAAATAGAGCTTCAGAATTAATCCTCTAACATCACCCGTCGGCCCTTTTTAATAAGTCTGTATTCGTGCGGTGCCGTGGATGTCTTTGCCAGTTTTGAGTACGTTTCGGTATTCATGTGGACTACTAATTCGGTCTACGCGTATTAGCATAACTGGCAACTATCCATTGATCTACATCTATTACAAGGTTTCCTACTTCTTCAATTGCAAGGAGTAGTTTCTCTAGAGGTACATCAAATATAGATGCCCACCCCTTTAGGTTTTTACTGTCTGTAATATCTATACTAACTAAATTCATATTTATTCTCCTTCTATGATCAGATTTTATCTTGTACGAACTTTGACCAGACTATTTCATACTTGATTTTCAGTCAAAATATTCATCGTTAGGATCAAATGCAGGTATAGGGATATTAAGTATTTTCATTTTACCTACAGCTCTGTGTCTACAACCAGGTTTGATAAAAATAGTATGCAAGGGTTTTATAGGAACTTTGGCGCCATCTAGCTCCATGTAGGCATTACCCTCAACCTCTAAAATGACATATATCTCAGTCATTTTTTTATGGTAATGTACTTTTGCATCTTCACTAATATCAACGAGGTGTATTGAAGCTATTTTATTCTCAGGCATTACAAAGGCACGTTTTGTCAACCCGCATGGACAGCTGACCGCATCAAGGTTTTCAAAGTTTTCAATCATGTAGTTCTTCATATATTTCCCTTTATCCTTACTATATCGATCTAATGACTGAGCTTATCTATGATGATTATAAAATCATAAGAATATATCATTTTGGGTACCTAGTAAAATCCTTAGTAAGGGTCCATTTCATTACACCCGAAAAGACTAGAGTTCTTTTGATTGATGTTGAGTAGCAGCTATGGAGCCTCTATTGCAACCCCATTTTAGGGGATGGTGGATTAGATCCGACTCGATGTAAAAGTCACTTAACCGACTATATAAAACGGATGACTTCTAATATGAAACATAGCTTTGAACCCCAATCATATACTTAAATTACTTCACAACTATCTCATCAATATATGGACTTCTGTTTTCGATAGACGTCAAACGAATGGTATTTGCGCCTTTCTTCAGAGGGATTTTCACCCAGGACTTAGCGTAATTCGTGCCATGTCGAGTGACTGGAAAGAAGACTTTTGCTTTAATAACTTCACCATTTACCGTGAGTTTTAAGTAGCCCCCCTCCTGATCTTTTACGGCATGCCTATAACGAATTGCTAAGTTCACATCGCCAGCATCGCCATCATTTTCTTGATACCACTCAACGTAGCCGCCTATACTCTTTCCAAAGTCTATATAACCTTTACCATTAAACCAATTACCTCTAGTCGAAACTTTAACACCATTGAACTCTGCATCTTCGGCTTGCTCTCCACCACCCACTACAAGAGAATCTTCTACACTGCCCCAATACAAACCTTCATCATCAGAAAACTTTTCACTCATGCTAAACAGCAAGCGCTGGCCATCATAAACATAGGCTCGGACAGTTGTATCCTGCTCCACTAAAAAGGGTTTAGTGTAGAGGGTTTTAGGTTTAGTACCATCTATTGAATAGTAGATTTTGACATCGAAATCTTTTTTCTCTCCCTGAAGTGTAAGCAACTTATTATCGATACTAATTTCATTGGAAGTCATGAGTTGTTTTTCTCCACAGATCGCTGCTACGACAACATTTATATCACCTTTTTCAGATGTCTTTTTTAGGAACGCACGTCCTCGTCCAAAAAAGGTCGTCCTAGATGTCTTCCCATAGTTACTTTCTGTATTAATTGGATTACCACTTTCTAAGGAAAGAAGGCGTGCTGGACCCTCAACATAATAATGAATACGATTTTCTGCGTAAGGATTTAGCTCACCCTTTTTATCCAGTTGTTCTACTGTAACAACAGGACATTCGTCACCTGTTGTGCTCAACTTAAGTTGAGATGGAACGCCAGCGGTAGAGTGCGAAGTTCGTAAAATTTCTTTACCCTCTTTATAGGCTACAGCAGTGATAGTACCTGGTTCCCAAGGAACCATCCACTCACATTGCATTTCGTCCCACTTTCTTCCAGGCTTATCTTTTCCTAGTGAGATACCATTGAGAAAAAGCTCTACTTCATCACAATTGGAATAGACCCATACCGGAATTTCCGTACCCAATTCCATTTTAGGGTGCGTCCAATGCGGCAAAATATGAACCATGGGTTCTTGGGTCCATTGACTCTGATAAAAATAATACAGATCTTTTTTAAAGCCCGCTAAATCAAGTGCCCCGCCCATAAAGGCACGGAAGGGCCAGCCACCATGTACATATCCAGCTTCTCCTATATAATCGAAACCAGTCCAACGAAAGTGTCCACTATACCACGGTGTATCACGCATTAACTCCCAGTTTTTCCGGGCAGTAACCCTCACCATGGCATTATCGTAGGAGGAATTAAAAAACTGTTTACGATTTTCACGGTCATGTGGTTTAATACCATAGTAAGTAAAAATTTCCTTCTCAGTCAAATCTGGACAAGGGAATGGCTTATGTCGTTCATTCGGATAACCATCACGAAACCAAGTTTTAGTTCGGTAAAAGCCTCTGACCTGCCAAGTATGTGGGGCTTCCGTGGAGACAAATGGTTTATTCGGAGGTAACTGTTCAAAAAACTTCATGCTTTCACTAGCACCGTTGACGCCTAATACATCCATTTCCTCATCTCCGGAATGACCCGATGTCGTTAAGCGATAGGGATCCATTTCACGACATATTCTAACAAGATCCTTTGCTACCTCACCCTTAGTTTCATTTCCTAAACTCCAGATAAAAACACTAGGGTGATTACGATCGCGCTTTAACCAGGAACGCAAGTCTCGTTCCCACCAATCATTAAAAGCCTGTTTACCATAATCTTGCTGAGCTTTCTCTTCCCAACCATCAAATATTTCATCCATTACCAGTATGCCTATTTCATCACATAGATCATAAAAAACTGGTGTCTCCGGATTATGTGCTAAGCGAATCGCATTACATCCCATATCTTTTAAAAGTTGAATCTTCCAACGTTTTAACTCATCTGGTATTGCTGCCCCCACTGGTCCTGCTTCCAAGTGGTCACTCACACCTAATAATTTTATATTTTTACCATTGAGCCAAAAGCCTGTTTTTACATCCCATTTAATCGTCCGTATTCCAAAGCGAGTTACTACTTTATCACTTACTTTATTATCCACAGAAATCGTAGTAACGACTTTGTACAGGTTTGGGGCTGTTATATCCCATAACTGAGGTTGAGAAAGCAAAAAACTTTGTTTTTGAATCATTTTATTATGGGCTGCTATTTTCACTAACTGTGACTTTTCTGCCACTTTCTTCCCGTTGGGGTCCAACACAACAGCTTTAACTTCAGCGGTCACTGCGTTAGATGAAGTATTTAAAACCTCGCTTTCAACCACCACATCAGCTTGCTGTTTAGTGATCTGGGGGGTCGCAACCCAAACACCATCTTTTGCTATGTGCACAGCATCAGTATAAACCAAATTTACATGACCGTAAATTCCGCAACCATGATACCAGCGAGCCGATGGCTCATGACTATTATCAACACGAACGGCTATTACATTATGTCTAGGTTTTAGGTATTTGGATAAATCATAGCTAAAGCTAATATAGCCATAAGGTCGCTTACCTAAATAATGACCATTAATCCAGACTTCACTATTCATATAAACCGCATCGAAATCAATTCTCACACGCTTAGTTGAACTTATTTTCGGTAGATCGAACTCTTTGCGATACCAAGCTATCCCACCCGGTTTATAGCCTCCGCGGTCACCCTGAACGGCATCTTCAGAGTATACCGCCTCAAAAGCCCAGTCATGAGGTAAGTCAACTGCGTCCCAAGCAAGATCATTAAAATCAGATTCAATCGCTTGTCGGTTATCTGATAAGTTAAACTTCCAGTCTTTATTAAAAGGCACTTTTTGGCCTTGTGTAATTAATGCCATCCACAAAACGCAGAATGAAAATAAATGAAATATAGAATGATTATACAAACTGAACTCCTTATAATTTTATATAAAGAGTACACAAGAGCGAAATCATATTGACACGAATTCTACTTTTTTTCTGAAAAAAATAAAGTACTACAGACACTTACCTTCTTATTGAGCCTTTGATTCTTAAAATCACGTTTGTCATTACTGAAGTTAAGGCTGGCACCCCACACCTGGGTACCTGCACCAATTTCATCACTGTAAATATCACGATAAATAACTTATGACAATACACTTGCAGCTACCATTATCATTCACAGTATTACAATTTTCAAATCCATGTCTTCTGAACTTTTTGAACAGACTCATCAGCTGTAGCTAATCTTACCTTTTTTGAAACTTCCCCAATAAAATAAAAAAATCCAACCAAAACTATCTTGTATCGGGTCAATTTACCTTTACAATTAAGGTCTGCTAAAGGCCAAAAAACTACTGCCGATTACGCTAAATCGTAGTAAGCCCTAAACCTACGAATCGCCTTATCTCGAGTCCGAGGATAAGGCTTAGGTCAGTGCTTATTCAATCCACTAATATTCGGAGATATCAAAATTTAAAATACTCGCTTCACTTTTTCTTTTTTCTTGGAGTATGGCCCATATAAATATCCACGGGTGTTGTATTTTGTTGCTTTTCACCAGGTGTACTACGTCCATCATCAACATATTTTTGCAAAAGCTTAGTTAATCGACTAACTATTTCAGGATACTGTAAAGCAAGGTTTTTTTGCTCCTTAATATCATTTTTTAAATTATACAAAGCAGGTACTTTAGTTAGAATTAGCTTCCATTCATTATGACGAATAGCTAGCCCACCACGACCATTTTTATGTATAAAAGACTCCCAAATGGGCTTTTTGTTTAAACTCAACATGGCTGGTAAATTTGACACACTATCTTCTCCTGCATTATCGGGAAGTTCAGCACCTACTATTTCGGCACAAGTAGCCAAAAAACCCACTTGACTTACCGGAGTATCATTTAGAGCACCTGCCTTCACCTTAGCAGGCCATTTAACGATATATGGAACACGGTGGCCTCCTTCAAAAAGACTTCCTTTATATCCACGAAATATATAACTCGGATAATGACCCTTAGTCTGAAAGGCTTCATGTCCAATATACGTAGCACAACCATTGTCACTACTAATAATTACGAGTGTATTATGCTCGATATCATTATCTTTAATCGCCTTAATTACTTGCCCTATTCGATAATCTGTCTCCATCACGAAATCACCATAGAGCCCAAGTGATGATTTCCCAATAAATTCATCCGCAGGTGCACAAGGCGTATGAGGAGACGTCAACGAGAAGTAAAGAAAAAATGGTTTTTCTTGTTTTGAGAGCTCACTAATTTTTGCAGTTGTTTTTTGAGTAAGCTCAGTTAAAACATTGTTTACTTTGAATTTTGGTTCGATAGGCCCCGGACGACCATGACGATCTATACCCTGATTAAAGCTTAGATCAATATGCTCCGTAGGCTCACCAACAGCTCGATCATTTTCAATATAAATATAGGGAGGAAAATCTAAGGATGCACTTATCCCATAAAAATAGTCGAACCCATTGGATGTAGGTGTTTTTTTTATGGCTCTGGAATAGTCTATTTTTTTATTGTTTTTAGAATTTAATGCCCAGTTCATTCCTAAATGCCATTTCCCAATCATTGCTGTATTATAGCCATTTTCCTTAAGGAGCGAAGCTACTGTCATACGACCATCTTCTATTATAGCCTTTTTATAACCCGTCAAAACACCTTTTTTCAAAGAACTCCTCCAACTGTAACGCCCTGTCATCAAACTATAGCGAGATGGCGTACAAACTGATGCACTCGAATGGCAGTCAGTAAAGATCATTCCTTGCTGAGCAACTTTATCAATACTTGGAGTCGATATTAAACCATTAGGATTTAGGCAAGAAACATCACCATAACCTAGGTCATCCGCATAGATATAAACAATATTTGGCAACTTGTCAGTATTTGCAAAAAGAAAGCTTGTACTCATAAGTACTAAACTCAAGATAAATTTATTCATATTTTTTTACTCTTCTACTTATTTTAGTTTAATGACAGTTTACTTTTTTGGTATTCTGGCACTATGTATTTTCAATCAAAAATTTAAACACAGTTCAAACTCCTAAAGCGGAGTCTATGCCTACTCTATTGATCCTAATATCCATAAAAAAGAACCTCTGTATAAGAGGTCATTTTCTCTACACTTAATTATTAAGCTTTTTTAATTTTTAATCCTTTGAAAGGATAGTACACAAGGCTTAACTGATTCTTACACGAAAACATAAAAAACTGTCATCCAGCGAAAGTGGAACTCACCCCGTTTTACGAACGGTCAGTTAAGTAACTTTTTAGCTTGCTAATTGCTGTTCATATTGGTTTGGACTTAATCCACCAACAAAAGAATGTGGTCGATAAGAGTTGTAGAATATCTCAATATACTCAAAGATACAACTTCGGGCTTGAGGGACGTTATCATATTTGGTGAGGTAAACCTCTTCTTTTTTCAAAGATGCGAAAAAAGATTCTGCACAAGCATTGCCCCAACAATTAGCTCGTCGACTCATACTTTGCTGTACATCAAAACCTTTCAATAAACTCTGAAAATCATGACTTGCATACTGGCTTCCTCGATCAGAGTGATTGATCAAACCCTTAGGCTTTCCTCGGCCTTGCCAAGCCATCATAAATGAATCAATTACTAGCTGCCTAGTCATTGTCTCAGCCATGCTCCACCCTCCTATCTTTACGTGAATATAAATCAATCACTACCGCAAGATATAGCCAGCCTTGAGCGACTTTGATGTATGTAATATCTGAACACCACAAGGTATTGATTTTTTTAGGCTTAAAATCTCTCTTAATCAAATTAGGACAAATTGGTCGTTCATAATTTGAATCAGTTGTTATTTTAAATTTCTTTTCTGCTTTGGAGCGAATATTATTCTCTTTCATAAGCCTAGTAACTCTTTTATGATTACAATGGAAACCTTCTTCTTTGAGCTTAGATATCACATTTTGAGAGCCAAATATCTGCTTGCTTTCATTGTGTATGTTGAAGCAGCTGATTGACATAATGACTCTTTCTATGGTAGGAAAGAAATCAATATTCAATCAGCTGCTATTTTTTCATAGAGGATATATCAACACTGCCTTATTTATATTAGATGGTTTTTACAGCAAACTTCGAAGAACCTTACATTTTTATGTAAGAGGGATAAAGGCAATAGGTTTCTATCGTGAAAACGTTACATCATCTCTGGCTTAAGCAATAATTGGATCTGGGTGCCATTAATTTTTTCTATAGTGAAGTAATATAATTTCTGATCTTCTAAAATGACTTGGCTCATGCCCTTCAAGCCATTCGTGTTGATTTGATCCCAATTCCATAGAGAGCTTAAGCTGTTATCATCAAGTTGATAAAAACTATTTTGTTTTACATAAAAAAATGACGCTTGTACCCCCTGATTCGTGGGCTTGAGTCTCAATGATAATTTATTGCCTAGTCCATCACGCTCTGAGGTGAACTTGAACTGAGCTTTGCCGTCACAAGAAACGACCGCTGTTTTTAGTTCTTTATCCTCGATCCACTCGCCTTGCTTTTGTCGAATGCGAGCCTGGTAGGAAAATTTATATTGTACTGCTGGCATCAAGGTGATTTCTTTTAAATCAATCATGCCATTGGCCTGCGGATCAATTTTAAATTCTTGACTTATGTAACCTGGTGCGCTCATTTTCATGAAGTAGGGGATTCGGGATAAACCTTTAAATTCCACACTTTGACCAGATAGGATCTTTTTGTTTTTTATCTCGAGCTGTACAGTCGCATCAGCGCTATTACCATGATCCTGCCATAAATAATCATTATTGCTAATAAATAAAGCGCAGGTGAGCGACGCTTTTTGATCTTCGTTGCCAATGAGAATTACCCGTGACTTCAAATCTCGTAAATCCTTATTTTCGGCTTTTTCAAAAGTAAGGTGACCAAGATCGTATGTGTTGATTATATGTTTCTCTTGTGGGATAGCGGGCTTCGGTAAATTATAGGCCTCCAAAGCTTGGTAGCCATGAGCGTAAAACATTAACTTACGGCCGAAGTAGAGTGGTGTACAAAAACTGCTATCAGAACGGAAAGGTATACGGCTTGACACCTTAGCATCGGTGGGCTTTGCGATGTGTCCAATAATAACATCTCCGCGACCACGCCAGATGCGTGTGATAAATTGCGTTGCATTATCGACAGACTTCTCTGCTTCATAAACTTTATGTTCATCACTGGCATGCATTTCACTGCAAACCATCATCGCGAACAAGGTTAAAGACATTAGCTTCATATTTAGGTCTCCTTTTTATATTAATGGGGTCTACTTTAGGGTCTAGTGCACTATCAAGAAGTAACTGACCTTTTAATTTTTCTGAGTCAACTGAATGACATTTATAACACTGTTCTACTAGTACTGGTCGAAATTTATCTCAAAAAAAACTTCTATCAGCTGAAGTAATCGATTCTGCAGACGTCACTAATGACAGTCCCACTAGATACATAAATACAATTTCCCTCATCTGTTCACCACATTATCCTTATATAAGTTTTATAAAACTAGTTTAATCACTATCTTTGAGCCAAAATCAAACATGGCTAATAATAAAATTAAGGAACACGCTCAGTAAAAGATCAGAGGGTATTTACCTTGATAGATTCTCTAGTTTTTATGACTTTAATAATTAGTACACGCGAACTACTAACATACTGACAACTCATCTGAATTATTTATCATGAGATATAATATAATAAACAGAGGCGGGCTCTATAGACTTTAAAATCTATTTGGCTATAAAGGCTTTATAACAACTAAATAAAATGAGGTAAAAATACTAAAACCGTAAATTTATCTACGATAAAATCACTGGATTGGAACAAATATGTACCATGATTTTTACTCAAAGATCACTGAATTAGATAAAAGCCCGACAATCCTAGCTCCTTAGAATTATATTTTCTATGCGGAAGTAAGGACTTACAGTTTAACTCAAAAAAGCTTCTATTTCATTTTTGTTGTTGCTTGATTTCAAGTGTGACTTTTTTGCTTAATTGCTGTGATTTCATAAGCTTACCTCGTTTAAAGTCACTGATGATTTCAGGCTTATTTACTTTCAGCCAATCCCAAACAACCTTAGCTTTCACGGTACCTGGTTGTCGTTTATTTAAATCCTTAAGTCCAAAATCAACATTATTTTGTTTCCAGCCTGCTTCTCTTTCACGCATTGTTGCAAGTACACGTTTATATTCAGGGTTATTCGCTAGATTATTTATTTGATGTGGATCACGTTCTATATCATAAAGCTCTTCTACTTGCTTATTTTCTTCAAAGAAAGCTTTTTCATTTACCTTCAATTTACCTTTATCTTTTAGGTCTCTCATAACATGAACCGCAGGTCGATTCAAATCTAAATAAGCCTGTTTTGCATCTAACGAAACTTGCGGCATGTAGTTTTTAATATAAGCAAACTTCTTATCTCTGATTAATCGTGAACATTCATCCACTTCATCCCATATATCACGTGCAGAATGTATGAATTCTTTCTTACTTGTCACAGGTTTTCCGATAAAGGGAGTTCCTGTCATGTAGTCTGGAACTGCTGAACCAGAAAGATCCACTATTGAAGCTGTTATATCTAAAGTACTAAGAAGATCATCATTCAGCTTACCCGCCTCAACTAAGCCAGGCGCCCAAACGATTAGAGGAACCCTCACCCCTGGATCATATAAGTAGCCTTTCCCACGTATATTACAGCGACCATTATCACCAATGAATATAATAATTGTATTATTATAAAGACCTTTAGATTTAAGATCTTCCATCAATAAACCCACTTCCATATCCGCATATTCAATTGTATCTAAATAACATGCCCAATCATATCTGATTTCTGGTGTATCTGCCATGTAGGGTGGGAGTTCTATTTCATCTAGTTTGACAGGGGCCTTCGATTTATCACGAATATCCGCCCACCAGTCACCCCTATGAGTTACTTTTAATTGTATATGATTATAAAAAGGTTGATCATCGCTCGTAAAGCTAAGTTTTTTATCAAAGAGACCAAATTTCGAAACACCATCATACTCACCAAATGTATCTACCTTAAAATTACAGTCTACTTTCATACCATAATTAAAGACTTTTTCATGACCCAGTATTGCTGTGTAACCTTGCTCTCTCAACCAATAAGTCATTGGCATTAATGGTGTTGGTAAAGGTTTATCACGGTTACTTCTGTGATGTTGTGCATCAAAGGTGTTTTGGCTCGCCCCCACCATCATTGCAGAACGACTGGGTGAACATATAGAATTTGTGACGAAGCAGTTCGTGTAAAGAGTGCCCTCTTTAGCAAGTCTATTTAAATTGGGAGTCTTTACACCTTTCATGCCATAACACTCTAAGTCTTGGCCTATATCTTCCGCCATCACCCAAATAATATTGTAGGGTTCTGTTTTAGCTTCCACAGTACAAATCAAACTTAATATGCTGAAAAAAACAAAGATATTTAGTCTTATAGACTGATTAATTTTTATTCTACTTAACATTTTTTTACCCATTCTTTATATTTTTTCTAAATCTAAAATCTATGCTTAATTATAGTCTTCATTAGCGAATAAAACGTGAGCTAAATCGCATTTAAAAACTGTTCAACTCATCTTTTATTTAGTGCTTATTTAGCTTTTTTAGCTTTTTCAAAGTTTTTAAATACGCTAAGATGTCACGTAGCTCATGTTTTTTTAGCAAGAACTTCATAGGGGGCATAGTTGATATTGGTTTTTGACTTGTCTCAATATCCATTCGATTGATCTTGCGTAATTCATCTCCAATTTTAATACTTAAATAATTGGGCGTTTCCTTCATCAATATTCCACTGAGATGATCACCTGACTTTAAAGTCAGGTTAATGATTCCATAGCCAGATGCTATCTTTGCTCCAGGCTCTACCAATGATTGCAAGAGGTAAGTTGAATCAAACTTCCTAGCTATTTGACTCAGATCTGGCCCTGCATCGCCTCCAACAGAATTGACGGTATGACAACGTAAGCATTGAGCTGTTGGATGAGAATTAAACAAGCTCTTACCTTTATCGACGCTGCCTCCTTCCAAACATTCCATAAACTCCTTTATATCATCGTTAAGAGATGACTTATTACGGAAGTCTGTCACTGATTTATTCATGCCGTATTTGTCTGCTAATCTAAAAAGCTCCAGTTGGGCTTCCTCTGGGAACGTACCTTCTTCAAAGCGTGAAAACACTTCGTGAATAAGGTTTTTAGCTACATTGCTAGGAAGTAACTCTACCATTTCTAAGGATTTTTGAAGCACCCTTGGTTCAGCTTCTTGTAACAAGCGCTTAAATTCTTCAGCAGCTAATGGGCTATCATTTGAAGCAATAACCATTATCGCCTCTAAAGCTAAAAGGTTATTAGCTCTGGCAAGATTTTTTATCGTAGGTAAATAACTGGAATCTTTGGCCACTAAATGAAGCGCCGAAATACGTGTATTTTCGTTTATTTTGCTATTACGTAAAACGTCTGCAAGCAGCTTATTAGGCAGGTCAATTTTAAACCTCTGGGCAAGTTTAAGAAACTCAACCTGTAAAAGTTCATCTGAATCTGTAAAGTGTTTAAAAATGATAGTTCTGAGCTGTGTTCGTATATTGGGTAGCGTTCGTACTCCAAGGTCATAGTACAAACCATTTGATTTATCAATTTTCTTAGGTTTGTTCCAATTGTTAATTATATCTACAGCGATGAGTTTCTGTCTTTGACTTGTACGAGAACTTAATAAAAACTGCATGATATTTTCAACGTTTTTATCTGTACCCAATTGATTATTTAAATTAATTAATCGCGATACTGTTAAGTCATTAAACAAATGAACATCATTACTCACAAGTTCGTCTGCAGCCAATTTTTTAAGATTATTCAATGCTGATTTTTTAATTAATAAAATCGCTTCTTCCCTTAGATCTAGAGATGGATCCTGTAAATATAATGCCATTTTCGCTGAATTTTTACGGGCGAGGGCTAAAAGAATTACCATTCTTACTGAACTTAATTCATCTTTAGAATAGCTAACTAGTTTATCTTCCGAAGCACTCGTCAATGCCATGACGTAAGAATGCCTTTGAAAAGGATCCAATTCAGAGTTAGTTCGAATTTGCTCAATGATCAGTTCGACCATGCCAGAGTTATGAATTTTTGACAAGGCTATAGCTATTGATGTTTGGACGTAGGGTGATGCATCATTTAGAAGTGCTTTTATTTCTTCTAATTTAAATAAGTAGCCAATGTCACCCAGGCAGCTGACTGCCACATTTCGAACTTGTGCTTCTGAATGCTTTAATGCCTCAACTAATGCAAAAGTTGCTTTTGAGTTTTTTTCAAGCCGAGCAACTATCCCCAATCCCCAGGTCGCATGCATTGCTTTAGGTGAATCACCTACTTTAAGACTCTTTGAAAGAATACTTATCTCCTTACGTTGAGCTAACTCAATAGAAGCTCGGGTACGGATACGCATATCTTTTGAGGACAGTAGGTTCGCTAGTTCTTCAGAAGAAATAGTGTTAAAACCTTTTGCAAGAACAGCTTTTACTTTTGCTGCTTCCTGTTTCAAATTCGATTCGCGTGATCGAAGACTAATGATTCCACTATCTTTTGGTCGTACCCACCCTTCACCGTAATTAAGAAGGTGCAATTCACCATTAAGCCCAAACTCTAAATCAGAGACTGTGAGCCCAGAAGAAAAAACCTTTGCTTCATTCATCGAAAAACTTGCCCCTTTGGGACTAAGCTTGAATGAGTGCACTTTACAATTTGCTCTACCGCCTACATAATCAGCCAGAAAAAACGTATCTAAGTATTGCGTATTCAGTCCTGTTCCTGGATTATAAGTAAAACCACTCGGTCCACTGCTAATAAAGCCAATCGGTGGAAGATGGTATTCTCTTACATTCCCTTCTGTTTCCCACATATTTTCTTCATTCCAAGGCTTAAAAATACCCGTTAGATCCCCGGGATAAACGCTTGAATAAAAACTATGCATAAACTGAAGTCCAGAATCCCAACCACTATCGCCTTGCTCTATGCAGTAGACGACGCGAGCTTTATCTCCCATATCCGCGTTATTATCTACAGTAAATAATTGCCCCGAAGAGTTAAAGGCAAGTTCTTTTGGATTACGCAAATTGTGATAAAAAATCTCTAAGTCACTACCATCAACTTCCATTCTAAAAACGGCACCAGATGATACATCTTTTAGCACCTTGCCTTCTTTAGTTTTTAAGTTGAAACCACGATCACCTACCGTAAAATATAATCTACCATCTGGGCCAAGAATACAGCTATTAAGGTCGTGTCCCCAAAAGTTGTACCTAACGCCAAAACCATCTTGAAGCACTACTTTTTTATCCGCTTCACCATCTTTATTATGATCCTCTAAGCTCCAAATATTGGGAATACATGAAAAATATATTTTCCCTAATCCAGCAAAAACTCCACTTGCATTGCCATCCAGTGGATGATTAAAACCATCTGCAAATACTTTCACTGAATCAGCTTTACCGTCATCGTCATAGTCTTCAAGTAATTTTACGACTTCACTCACCTCGTTGAATTTTGTATAGTCATTTTTATGTTGCCATTTTTTCAACATAGCCATACGGTCTTCATTACTCTGACTAGCATTATCATCCAGCAGCCAATAACGGTTTTTACGGTTGCCAAAATTGCCGTTATTACCTAGACGCCATGCTTCAGTTACAAAAAAACGTCCCTGGTCATCTAAACAAAATGATGAGGGGCTTTTTATATCATTCGGGCGTGTCAAAACTTTAGCTTCCAAGCCTTTTTGTATTTTAAGGCCTGGATAAGCCGGTGACGGAATCGTGTCTGCGAAACAAAGTGAAATTAAGCTTGTACTTAATAAAAAAAGTGTAGTCCTTATCATTTGCATACCTTATTGTTTACAATTGTCTATTAGCTTCTTTAAGTATGAAATACTTCATTTCCCCTGACGCTTTAATTGCTCATCCCACCACTTTAAATAATCCTCATTACTAATCTGAGGTGACAGGCCTCTCGACTTCATAACTTTGATATAAAAATCCTTGAAAAATTTATCCCAGTAATCTTTGATTAAAGGTGACTCAATCAGTCTTCCCCCGTCATTAGTGTCAACTTCCCATTGATCTAAAGCTTTTCTCAATCTCAGAAGCGTCTGTGAATACTTTTTGTTATCTGCCAAGTTATACACTTCATCCGGATCATTAAGTGTATCATACAACTCTTCCACGGGGCGAGTTTCAGCCATAAACTGCGCTTGGATCTCATTTAACTCACCCTTGGAATGAAGCAACTCCATCAGAGTTAAAACTGGATATTCAAGTTTTTTATAAGCATTAAATTGTGTATAAGGTCTTTCCGGGTAATAATTGCGAATATACTTGAAGCGCTTGTCTCTAACTGCACGAATTTTATCATCTGTTTCATCGCATCTATCGCGTTGTGCATAGACATACTCTCTTTGTAAATTTTCTTGAAGGAAGTTCTGACCCTCAAGGTAATTAGGGGGCTCGACTCCCGCTAAACTCAACGTGGCTGGCATTAAATCTATTAAGCTCACCAGGCGAGACTCAATCTTACCTTTGCTCATACCCTTACCCCAGACAATCAAAGGAACTTTTATTCCTGCATCATAAAGCCACTGTTTCCCTCGTAACATTGGTCGTCCGTGATCCCCAAAGAAGAAAATTACTGTATTTTCCAAAGCTTGAGCTTCTTTCAGTTCCTCGATTAAATTCCCGATTTTCATATCTAGAAATTGTAAGGTCTCTAGGTACAAGGCCCAGTCCCTGCGTGTAATTTCATGATCAGGATAACAAAGAGGAACTTTGACATCATTTGGTGAAATGGGATTAAGCTTATCCGCAATAAAAGTACGGTGCGCTTCCGTGTAATTAATCTGAGCAAAAAAGGGCTTTCCCTTTCTTACACTTTTCCAAGCTGGACCATCCAAAATCTTAAGGTCTGATGGACAGTGAACATAGGCCCCCATAGACGAAGATCTTTCACTATCAGTTTTGTCAAAAACACCTTCAGGTTCCTTAAAATTAAAATCGGTTTTTTGCTTTGGTCCCATTAAAATACAATGATAACCAACATCCTGTAAATAATCACTCAATAGCTTAACTTCTGAGGGTAACTCATGACCATCATTGAGATGTGAGCGGTGATGATGTGCATTTATACTTGATTGATACATCCCAGTAAAGAATGCCGAGCGGGCAGTCGAGCACACAGGAGCGCTTGCAAAGGCATTCGTATATAAGGTTCCTTCACTAGCAAGCTGATCTAAATTAGGTGTCTTTATCAAGTCATTTCCATAGCAGCCAAAGTCGGGACATAAATCTTCCATAACCACCCAGATAATATTAGGTTTTGCTGTATCAGCAAAACTCACATAACTGAAAAATAGAAATAGGTAAGTAAAAATTTTCATTAGATTCTCCCTTCAGATTACCTAATGTTCACTTTTTCGCATTCAGCACTTAAAGAAACATCACTCTGTTGGATTTTTCTACCATACAAAATATTTCCTTCTAGAAGGATATTTTTACACTTTTCAAAATTAAATGCCTTTTGTTCTTTATTGAGAGGTTCAAATGTTCCACTTCTCTTAATTATGTTATTCCTGAAAATCAAGCCATCTACTGATAGTGCTTCAACCATGATGTTATCAAAGGTATTTATTGTGTTATTTTCAAAAACAATATTGCGGTGATAGAAGCCTCTTTTTCTTTTATCTTTGGGGATTTTTGGTGACACCTGAAAAACTGCACCTTTGCCCCCGTAGCACATATCTCCAAACTCATTATTGCGTATAGTCAAGTTCTCTACTTGACCTGCTTCATGCCAAACATGGGTGTCGCCTTCTACGAGAATCCCTGCCATCATTGATGAGAAACGACAATTTTCAACCAAGGCTTTTTTAAAGGTCGTAATCAGAATTGAACGGGCTCTATTTTCTTCTACTACACAATTATCAATGTGTAGCTCAGGCATCCATGTTATATTATTGGCCGCTGTGTCGGTATTTGCCAAATGCTTGACCTTGGATGTGAATTTAACTTCTCGGTAAGTACTGTTATATACTTTAACAGATTCAACAACAGCAGTACCTGATTCAAGTAACTCATCCTGACTGACAAAGCGAAGGTGATCTCCAGTCCTGGCAAAAACAAAACCCTCGTGTTGAAAGTGACTTGTCGAAAAACCAAGAGTGTAATCATCGATAACTTTGGTGACTAAGAGGTAATTGCCGTGAATATTAGTAGCATCATCTAGCATATGCTTAAATGTCGAGTTCTTAATTGTTAATAAGCCTCCACAATTCACAAAATGTGTTGCATCTGCAGTGGTACTAACTGTCCGGCCTGAACCTTCACGAGTGTGCACATTAAACTTATCGAGAGTTATGTTTTTTGTCCGTTCTGCAATCAGCCCCATACTTCCTGCGTGATATACTGTAATATCCTTTAGAGTGATATCGCTGTTATCAAATACTCTAAAGCCGGGCGTTAAACGATTTGTTGTATGTAACCCTTTACAAACAAATACTGATCCCTTCGGTGGTACTGCTTTGATCTTTGTACTTAAACGAAGATGACCATTTGCCAACTTGCGACATTTTATAACACCCCCTCTTCTTCCACCATAAGCAAAACCATACTTCTTTGTATTGTAGATGGGAGCAGACGTATTAGGATCCCATACGATATTTTGGCCGATCTCTTCTTTCCAGCCACGACCATAAAACACCAATTCCTCGTTCTCTATTTCATAAGGGTATTTTTTCTTGTCAATTGTTACATCCCAATACTGACCTTTAACACTGCCGCCCTGGACAAGCATTTCGGAATGAAACGTACGCTTCCAATCGACAGAAAAGTTATGCACCAAAATATTCTCTGAACCTTCGATGACAAAGGGGACTATTCTTCCATGGAAAAAAAACTCAGATCCTCCTCCGTCAACTTCCAGATTTTTGAAATTAAGCAAAGGAAATGCCATACGCTTCATACCGTTATCATTATTAGAGATTGAACAGTATTTTTCTCGTGCATACTCTGGATAAAAATCATAGTCCCCTTTGGGGAAGACGAGTTTCGCACGCTCATATTGACGACAGGCTTCTAAAGCTTTGTAAACTCCAGGGCTCGCATCCTCTCCAGGATAAACGCCGAAGTCCGCTACATTAATAACTTTAATATTACTCGCAAATAAATTCATCGAGCTAAAAATCAGAATAAGAGTTAATAGTTTTTTATACATTTGTTTTCTCACTTAGTTTAAATCTGGGCGTGTTGATTCTAACTGACTCAAAAGTTGCTTTTTTAACTTTTCTGCAAGTTCAGGAAATTGGGCTATAATATTATGACGTTCATCATTATCGCTTCGTAAATCATATAGCTGAAAGAGGTCTCGTTTACGGTCCACTTCGATCAATTTGTACCCCGTTTTACTGATAAGAGCACTCTTCCCCATCTGCCTTTGGTTCTTGCCTATGATCACATAGTCATGTTCTACAAGTTGCTTTTCACTCTTCAAGGTAGGCAAATATGATAATGAATCCTTCCCCTTAGGTACTTCCGCACCACATATCTCGGCTAATGTTGCCATGAAGTCATAATGAGCACTAAGGTGTTTTGTTTCTGTACCTTGTGCAATATTTCCGGGCCATCGCACAATCATTGGCACTTGAACGCCTCCTTGATAAACAGATCTCTTTAGACCTGCACGTGTACCAACGGCATTAAAAACATCACCGAAGTCAGAACTTCTCCATTTGTTATTATCTAAATCAGCTTTTTCACCATTAGCAAGAAGCTGCTTATTAAAAGAACGGGTCGGATCGTAGTATAATTCATGTCCATTATCTGAAGTGAAGAAGATAACTGTTTTGTCATCAATACCTTGTTTCTTGAGCTCTTTGACTATCTCACCAACATGATCATCTAAGATCTTAATCATTGTGGCATATTTTTTTTCCACAAAATTAAGATCAGCACGATCCTTAAATAGCGGATCAATTTCATTAACCGCAATGGGGCCATGTGGTAACTGGGTGGGATGGTATAGAAAAAAGGGACGCGATTTATTTTTTCGTATAAAGCTTAAAATCTTATCCAAAAAAAGATCTTGAGAATACACTGTTCCACCCCAACCTACAGGTTCATCCGAAGCGTCAGACGTTTTTCCACAAGTAGGACTATCATTACCTTCGATTAATATTTTTTTACCATTCTCCCAAAGGTAAGGTGGATAAAATCCATGAGCCCTAACATGATCATAATAACCATAGTGATAATCCCATCCATGGCGCTTCACTCTTTCATCCCATGTTAAAAAGCCACGATCTAACTTCCCTATTTGCCCTGTATAATAACCCGCTTTCGCAGCCATTTGAGCCAAAAACACTTCACTATCATCTATCTTAAGAGAGGTTTTTTTATGCTCCGCAAAGGCCATTTCATACTCAGCCAAAGACATCTGATTCATGTCATATTTAATCGGTAAACCAGCCCGATTATGACTCCATCCACCTAGGCGGCCATCATGTAATCCGCTAAGCAAGGTCCAGCGAGCTGGCGCACAAAAAACTGCTCCATAATAATTATTGAATTTCATCCCTTCTTCTGCCAAGCGATCAATATTTGGCGTATTAATAACCTTTTGACCATACGCTCCTAACATTTCTATACCTAAATCATCGGCAAATATCAAAATAACATTAGGTTTTTCTGTAGCTCCCAAAGAAAAACCCAGAAGTATTAATAATCGTTTTATTATCTTCATCTTAAGACCTTTTTTTCTTTAAGTACACATAGGACAAGGGCAACATGACATCACTGCCAGAAAAAATTCAATAAACCTCACAGGGCGAACAACACTAAGATATTTTTTCGGAAAAGACTAGCTGATAAAATGAGAACGGCATAAAGTAAGATGCTTATAAACTAGTAAATAATTCCTCTATCAAGTAAAGATTTAGGCTTGCTGGGTACATAGAATAAAAAAGCCGCCGTCAGTTCAGCACCTAAATAGGACAATTGGGTATACCTCTTTTAGCAATGAGACCATTTATAAAATGCCCCTTCCTGTAGCCCCCTTCTAAACAAACAAAGACTCATAAAGAGCCAGCGTCAGAAATAATCTATATCTACTCTAGCTCTCTCAGCTTTAATTTGCGGAATCTAACCGTATTCGAGCGATCACCAGAGCTCCTAAACAGTTCACTTCCGTGATGCTGAAGACCTATATAGCCCTCTGAATCTTTAACATCCATAACGTGAGTAGTGAGAATATCGTTAACAAAAATCTTTATATCGCTACCACGACATTCTATGCGGTATTTATTCCACTCTAAGTGCTTATATGCACTAGATCGCTCTGCGGTCCACTCTGGACTGTAGTTATTTTTGAAATCAGAATCAGGATTAGAGCGTTTCTTATGCTTAGGGTGAAGCCAAGCTCTTCGCCCTTGATCATAAAGACCACCACTCCATTTTCGACTAGAGGTATCCACTTCAGCTTGGTAGCCAACAGCTACAGAACCGGATTCATCTTTTTTTATTTGAGCACGAAAAATTACCCCAGAATTTGAAAGCTCTTTCACATCGGGCATTTTTACTTCCAACTCAAGTATAAAGTTTTTATAAGTCTTTTTTGTTAAATAAAACCAATTCTTACCACTCGACATTAAGCGTATCTCCTCACCAAAAAGCTTTGCTTCTCCATGCGGATATATATTCTGCCAAGCAGAAAGATCCCATTTAGTTAAAAGACCTAATTGGGGCGTAGAAGCTGGGCTATCGACGCCATTTGCCACTTGGCTATGGGCACAAATATTAAAGAAAATAACCGTAAGGGTACATAGTAGTTTAGTTTTTATGAGATTTTTCATATTATCAATATCCTTTTTAAATTATCGATACCTAACAACAAACCATCAATCGGCAAACCTACATTTAAGCTACCGTACTGAGGGGTTAATACTGAGTTAGATTTTATGTAAAAAAAGTACACATAGACTACCTACGTACTTACAAAATACATAAAGAAACTAACATAATCGATAGATCCACGCCCCCTTAAGAACATTCAGTTGGCGGATTAAACCAAACAAATATAACACAAAACTAAAAATCCAATAAAATCCCCCGGGGCAAGCCCTTCCGCTTAGACGGGCCATCGCTATGCCAAGCGGGGTATCTTCATTCTGGTCATATACCTAACATCCACCCACGGGTCGGGCAATTAAAGCCATCAAAGATTAAATAATCTTCGAAAACGGGCTTAGGCCTACAATTAAACAGAGGTGAAAAGTGACTTAGATGAGAAAATATGTCTGTGTCTGTGTCAGTTTATAAAAAATGATGTGTACTTCCTTGAAACGGTTCATCGATGAAAGTATTTTAACACTAGAAACATAATGAGGCACCATGAAAAAATTTACCCTGATAGAATTATTAGTAGTTATTGCTATTCTCTCTGTGTTAGCATCACTATTATTACCAGTTCTTTCCAGAGCTCGAAAAGCTGCAATTAGTAGCGTCTGCTTAAATAATTTTCGTCAACTAGGCACTGCGATGTCCATGTACTGTGGTGACAATTCAAGTAACTTCACAGCTCCTCCCGATGAAAGTCACCCATGGGATGAACTATTAAAGACATACGACGGACAAACTAGAAATACCAATACTTATTTTCATGAAGAATATGGAACGTCATTAAAACTCTACCACTGTCCTTCGGACAAAGTAATTAATGATGACGAACGCATCTTAAGATCATACCTTATTAATACCGGAGTTGACAACAGAACAGTAGTTCAAAATAAAAAGAAAAAGGGCTTATCTACAGGTGGTGGCCCAGTTGAAAAAGGTTCATACCCCCAGTGGTCAATGAAAAGTTCCCAAGTAAGATCTCCTCAGACAGCTATCTTATTAGGTGAGATAAATCCAGACGACATTGATAGAGCAGTTTTGGGATGGTCGGTCTCAGAAGGTTTAAGTCTTGACTCTGTTCGAGCTACAAGCTTCTCAAAAAAACACGACAAATACCTATTTGCTAATTACCTCTTTGTAGATGGTCATGTGAGCCCCACCAGTTTATTTCAGGTAATGTCTGAATCAGGTTCTGATCCAATGTCTAGCACTAATAAAACAGGTACATTACTTGATTGCCAGGACTAATACTTGATATTCTCGATACGAAACGAGGTGTTTACTCCTCTAGTAACCCCTCCACGGACTTAGGTGTGTGGCCAATGATATATAGGGGCTTTACGGTGTTTTATGGCTAATAATAAAAGTTAATAAATACATCAACAATACTTAAATAATAAAGAGATAATTAAGAATCATGAAATTTTTAATGACATTAATAATCAGTATGTCACCTATTTTTTTAAATGCAGGAACTTGGAAATCGTATGAAGTTACTTACGGATTTGACCCTGAGTTTAAAAATGGTCCTGAATTTCTAGCCGAATGGAAAAAGCGTGACCAAACAGTGTTTAAAACAAAAACGATTACACTAAAAATCCCTAGTGATATGAAGCCTGGCGAGAGAATTCGCGGTGTTATTGCTAGCAATAGATCATTTGAGGATTTTGCCCATAAAAACCGAATTGCCATGTATGATAAAACAGGGAATTTACCTTATGGTGGCCCACATAAAACAATGCTAAAGGAAGCGGCTAAGCTCACTGGCCACCCTGAACTAGAACATGCGGGAGCTATTGTTTACGGTACTAGTAATGGTGGTCGATTTGCCGCTCATTTCGCCCATTTTTGGCCCCATAGAACTCTGGCTGTTATCTTGGATCATTCTTGGACTAGCGGTTCTCCAAATAAGAAAGTTAGTACTTATGAATATGCACAACTCCCTATCTCTTTAGGTGTGCCATACTTTTTTAACTCGTCTCAAAAAGATGCAAAAGGAAATAAAGACCGTCGAAAACTTCACCATTCTTGGTGTAAAAGTGCAACGAAATCAGGCCAAGCCTGCACTGCGGTAATTTCCTGGGAAGATGTTGGGCATGGAGAACCTGGTGATAGAACACTTCAAGGAGTTTGGTTAGAAGATGTAATGACATTACGTGTGCCGGCTGTCATCCCAATGAATGGAAAACCCTATCAATTGCTGAAGGTTAATCCCAAAACACAAGGGGGGCATATGTCCGTGAAGATTTTCACAAAAGGTTTGATATCTCATTACTCAGATATAGCCGTAGGCCCTATAAAAAAAATCAAACCTGTCACTTGTTGGCTCCCGGGAGCCAAATCAGCTGCCTTGACCTTGGAGTGGCTGAAAAAAAATAAGGGGAAAGTTAAACGTGATTTTAGTCAAGATATAATCACAGCACCCCAATATCAAAATCTCAAACCGTACAATATGACTATATATAAATTTCTAAAAACCGGGAAATACAATTCGGCTTATAAGCAAATCAAAAAGACTCCCGAGCCGGATGATATCTTCCAGAAACAGTCTTACCAGTCATTAAAAAATCAGGTTGCCGATAAAATTCGCACACAAATTAAGCAGATTATGTTACTGCAAAAAGTGGGGGATGTATATCAACTGCAGGTGTTTTTACGTACGGGTAGCAATTTCAGAGGGATACCACCCTATGATGACCAGGCCTCTAAAGCAGTAGCTCTATTAAAAAGTAAAGAAGTACAGAAAGATTTAGTCTCTGGTCGCCAGTTTTATTACACGCTGGCTAAAATGAATAAAAAACGCAGTATGAACGACATTAAAATTTTTGCTAAAATCAGTCAAAGTAATCCCGACTCCCTGTATGCTAAAATGGCTAAAGTCGTTTCAGACAGATTAAGTGATGATCTCAATGCGCCTTTAGATATTGAATCCATACGGGCTCAGTTATAAAGTAAATCCTACAAAGTACAATTCAGTGCTTTGAGCCATAATACCACAAAGACATACGAATAACCTTAACTTTTGGTAGTAAAACTCTTATACTTGAACATAATGTTTAAAATGAGCTCATTACTGGAATTCGGTACTTCCAAGATATCTTCCGATTACAAGACCTTAACTTAAGGTATATCACTTGATCTAATGCTCTAAGCCAATCGTAATAATTGCCAAAAAAGATTTTGAAAATTGGATTTAACCTGTTGTCCTCATTCGTAACGTTTTGAACTGTGATATGCATTCACAGCCTTCTACCTCAAGTCATATTTCAGCATCACCTGAGCTCGCTCTTGAGTGATCTGATCTAAGATATTCATTCCTATATCAGCGATACTTTATGACCTGACTACTCCATAGTAGCAATTTCATTTTGTGTTTCTCATTATAGTACACTTGCTGTGTTAATTTACAGCTTAATTAACATCAGCTTATATTCATATTTATTCCCGGCGACAACTTCACAAAGACCTTATTTTTAAATCCCCTGTTTTTCTAGTAATGAAAATGTATAAAGAATCTTTGAGTTTTCGTCATAAGATTCATGTTGTAAGCTAGACACCAAATCAACAGTTTGTTTATCACCCTAAACGCTATGGCGGATGGGTAAACTGGAAAAATACTACCCCATTTACTACAATGATTTATATATGATTTAACAGTAGATTCGAGTAGAATTTTCTCTAAGACCCCTGCTTCAAAGATAAGATCTTGTATAGTATCATAAGAGGCGTGATAGGAACCAGTCCTTGTAAGAAGCTCGCCTAAAAAAACTTCAGTAGTTACTGAGGAAGCTAAGGGTTTGGTGAGATTAAAAATCTTTAAAACCTTCACCTATTATTAGCTACATAAAACTTTTAAATATTAGGGTACTTCCAAATTTAATACCTAGAGTATGGAACATATTACTTACTATAAAATCATAAATCAAAAACTTGGTTTTTTTAGCTTTTCTAGATCTTTTCGCAAATAGTCCATTCCTTTATGGCGAGATAAAAACTCATCTGCACGCTGCTTATCATGAGACACCCAATGTTGGTAAATTTGTTTTACATGGTAGCGCTTATCTCTTCGATCTGGGAGTCGGTCAACCCATTTTGATGCTAAGGCCGGATCTCGCCATGCTGCGGTCTCCAGGAAATGCTCTACGACTTTAACATTATCACGGCTGTTTGAATCATCGAGCCATTTAGCTGCTTTAGCTGGATCTGTTCTTGTCCATTTATTCATAATATCCATGACTTCCTCTTCATCTTTTTAGCTGAGTTTTGCAGGTACCAGTCTATAGCTTTATCTGAGTCTTTTTGAAGCCAACTATCCAAAATTTGCGATGACGCATCCTTATTTTTTTCACCACTTAAACTCATGGCCCATGCGGCGGCCTCTTCAGGTCGTTTCTTTACCCACAGATCTAAAGCATCCTTCCTATTGGCGCGTGATGATATCAAGCCTAAGTTATCATTTAAAAAGTATTCAAACTCATCTTTTGTACTTAGCGTACTTATAATACCGCCTAAGGCAATAGTTTTATTTGTACCCGACAAATCGACTTTTTTTAAGTGTTCAAAAACTTCCTCAATACTCGAGTTGGATAATCCTCCAAATATTGGACCTAAGCTAACTGACGCTACTTCACTGAGTCCACCATCACTATTTTTTTATTTATACACCAATCCAAGGCTGCTAAGGGATCATCCTTAGTCCAAGAAGACATGATTGCAGATATCGCGGAATAGCCCTCTTTCTTTCCCTTAACATTTGTTTCAAAATAATTGATTGCGGCTTGTGGGTTCAGTTCTGCGTATCTACTCAATAGCATCTCCATAGATTCAAGTGTTAGTTCAAAATCGTCAAATTCATTAAGGCTCAATAATGCACTTTCCAGTTCATTTTCATTTAGGCTATTTGTTCAACCGTATAACTCGGTTTTTCTAGCATAGTCAAAACGATCGATTGACTGGCCTAACATACTTTTTACTGCCAATAATGATGATAAGTTATTTTTTTACGTAGTACTTTCGTTTGGGCACCACGGTTTTTCTCGATTGATTTATTATTCACCCTTTGAATAGCATGCTTATTTTGTATATCTAAAACTCTACCTTGTTCCAAAGTACTCATATCCTTCCATAACGGTTGAATTCAATGGCGGCGGAACGATGTCACACTGGAATGAATGGTTAAGAAATAATTTTGTTTTTAATCGCTTTTTTGAATAAGTCTGCTAATTCTGAAACTGTTGAATATAGTTTTTCTTCTGTGATATACCCTGAAACATCAAACTCTAGTTTCATACTTCTTTTTTGCCTTGTATCCGTAAGCTCAATTGATACACAAAATTCTTCTTCATCAGTAAAACCATCTAAAGTCATAATTTCTATTAGAAGATCCTCATCATCAACCTCAAAGTCAACTTCTTCAATTTCCTCAACCTGTAGGTTGATCCTTTGATCTTCGAATATTCTACTGACTATTTGTTTAATTTTTTTGTAATCAAATTCTACTTCTTCAATGGTCAGCACCAATACTGTTTTTAATATCTTTTGCATTATTATTCCTTTCTTAACGACCGAGGTTAATTTTTATACCATAGTAACAAACGTACCAAAAAATAGTGATAACGCATATGCTTCTGCTAAATTTATTTCTTGCCATCCTGACAATCTGCTGATTAGTCGATTCCACAAAGATCGAGTAATTAACATTGAAATGAAAACGCTAATTATTAGGCATAAGACAATAGCTAATAATGCTACAAATAGATTTGTCACACCGAGATCTTCAATTAATAACTTAGGTGAATCAGCTTCTGTTAAAGGCGCTAATACTATGATATAAGCCATAAATGCAAATGTCATGGCAATATTATATTTTATGCTTACAGGTTTCGCATTTGCGTTCATTGTTGGGTTTCCGTTTTCTTTCATTGTTTCTATTGTTTTTTCGTTCATGTTTCCTTCCCTTTATTTTTTAATCTAAGCAAGCTGTACAAAAACAGATCGCACCAGCAATAATAACTTTTTTCATAAAGTCTCCAAGTTCACCTTTTCTTAAAAAGGCTAATCAATTAAATACAACTTCTGTATTCACACTACAGAAGTTGTAACTATTCTTACATCAATTCACGGCAAAATTTATTGTTGCCGTTTCTCCTCCACAGTTTAATGTGACTTTGTTAGTGAGTCCTCTTTTCAGTACTGATGAGAATACAACTTCATTGATTTGTATTGGAGTAGAAATAGTTTCTCCTGATGTACGAACTAAACCCAAATCGCCACTGAGTACTTCCCGGTTTATTAACTTTCCACTGATATGAACATCTCCGTTCTCTAAAGATTTAAGTGTATAATTTAATATATAACCAAATTCAATCGGATCTCCAAATTTTGGCATGGGCAACCCTTTCTTACGCGTCCAACTCACAGGAATTTTCCTCTCTCGATAAATCCCAAGGTCATTTTGATACCCCTCTTTAATAGTAAGAGGTCGAGCTGTGAACACAACTTCTACTCCGACTGACATATCAACAGTCATAATAAACTCCTCTACTGGAGTTGTAGGCGATTCTTTCTCGTCAGACGGAGCAAAGTATTCTGTGACTTTTTTCACAAGTGGAAAGCTCTCTGTACGGGCTGAGGTTTCTGCTGCAGTACATGTTAAAGTCGCACCAAGAGCAATTGCTAAAGGTAAATTAAACCTATTCGTTTTTTTCTTAATCATTTTCATTCTCCTTATTATTATGTTTTTGTTTCCTATTAACTGAATCAAGCCTTGATCCAGATAAAGCTTCTTTGTATTTAGGTTTTCTAAGACCTTAATTAAGGTGGCTCCATAAGCTTTGAAAGAACCGAGGATTCCAGTGACACAAGCATCGCAGCGCCCCTCTACCAACTCTTCTGTCTTAAATTTAAAAAACCACAAAAATGGATTGTACCAATTAAGAACTAGAGTCAATAAGTATATATAACTCCACCAATTATCTCTTTTTTTTAGGTGAACTAATTCGTGTAAAAACACATGCTTCAATTCTTCTTCATTTAAAATTTCCAAGAGATTAACCGGCATGATTACTTCTGGTCTAAGCAAGCCATAAAGAGATGGACTTGGCACATACTTAGTTTGACTTACTGAAACTTTATGTGAATAATTCACCTTCAATTTACATTCTTCAAATAAAGAAAGGATATTGCTGTCTGTAATGGGCGTACGAAGGCGTAACCTTTTTTTTTGCTTAAAATTCAAAAAATACACCCCTAATGCTACGACAATAAAACCACATAACCAAAAGTTAAATAAAAAATCTAATAGAGTAAAGGAAGGTGATAACGAGGGTTTTTCAGTGGGTTTTTCAGTGGGTTTTTCAGTGGATTTTTTTGAATACGGCACATGCTTTGTACCTTTTGTAAAAATCTCTTTTACAACCACATTTTTATCTATCACCGAATAGTTACTAGGCCAATAACCAACAACTAAATATCCTAAATATAAGCCAGGAAGCAGAAACCTAAGGTATACTAACTTATGTAACAATAACTTAGCAGAACTATTTAAATACTGGTTCATCAACAACAGGACCATAGTAACTAAAAACAGTAAGATAGTCCCTTGTACAAACGACTCGAATATGTAGTTCATATTCGATCGTCTTCATCTAATATCTTACGCAGCAAATCGGCTTCAGTCTTCGATATTCGTTTGCTATCCGCAAAATGCACTAGCATTGGTTTCAATGCACCACCAAAAAACTTATCTAAGATACCGTGACTTAAATCAGCTAAAAATTCATCTTCACTGACCTTAGCAAAATAACTATATGAACTCGCCTTTTTAACAACACCCAAAAAATCTTTTTTTACTAAGCGACCAAGTAATGTTCGTATTGTCTTAGGGCTCCAATCTACCTTATCAGACAAAAGTAAGACAATTTCTTTTGATGACAGTTCACAATTTGACGACCAGATTACCTGCATGACAACAGTTTCTGAATTTGAAATACTCACATTAACTCCTTGGATTACAGTTGTAGTCCTATAGACTACACATGTAATCCACGAATTCAACCTCAAAGTATTATATTTATGTTATATTATTGAAAGTTTATCAATCCAGCAACGCTAAAATATAATTGGATTATATATAATCAGATATAATTCTCCATCTCCAGACTGAGATATCGGCTACCGCATTCAAAACAACAAGTAATTTTACAGCTTTCAACTCCAAATAAAGTTAGTGAACATTTACGCTATAATTTAAAAATGGCTTCCGCCTATAAGGACATTAAATAAGAGCATTAGTGCATAAGATTCTGCCAGATCAATTTCTCTACAATCCGTTAAACTAACAATTAGCCTGTTCCATAGAGAGTGAATTATAAACATTGATAAAACAACCGCAATCATAAAGCATCTCAAAGCAATCATAAACGCCTTCACTTCATCATTAGGATACCATTCCTCGATTAAAAGCATTGGTGTTTCCGCATTACCTAATGGGCTCAAAAGTAAATAATATAAAATGACTGCAGCTGTCATTATCAAATTATATTTAGTTGTAACTTCTTTCATCTTATAATTCTCCAATTACATTAATCGTCATCACCAATTTTTATTCAAGTACTAATTGTCATCTCCCATTTCCTGCATTAATTGCTCAAGTTTTTCCTTTAAGATTTTAGTTTTTTCTTTATACTCAGGATTCATTATTAAATCATTCATTTCAAGTCGATCTTTTTTAATATTAAAAAGCCTATAAACATTGATTTTAGGATAGAAAATTAATTTGTAATCGCCATCTAGAACCATTCTTTGAAAGTCAATATATTTCCCATAAATTAAATCATACTGCGTTTTTCTATCGCCTCTAATAAGTCCCATAAGACTTTTAAAGTCGACATATTCTGGTTTTTCAACACCAGCTAACTCGAGTGTTGTAGGCATAATATCTTGAAGATAAATCGGAGTCTCAAATACGCTGCCTTTTTTCATTTTAGGTCCTGCTATAAAAAAGGGCACACGCATACTATGCTCATACATACTTTGCTTCCCCACTAAACCATGATTCCCGACAGCAAGTCCATGATCCGCGGTAAAGATAATATAGGTATTATCAGCCTTACCACTTAGCTCTATAGCCTTTAAGATACGACCTATTTGCTGATCCATATGCGTCGCCAAAGCAAAGTATTCTTGGCGATGTACTTTAACTGCAAAATCAGTTCTCGGTGTGGGCATAAGCCTTTCATCTCTCAACCTTTTAGGATCACAGCCTATTTCTGTATCATATGGATAGTTTGCCAAGAAGTTTTTAGGTACATCCATATCTTCTAAAGGGTACATATCTATAAATTCCTTCGGAGCTTGACGAGGATCATGAGTTGCATTGAAGGCGATGTACATGAAAAATGGTTTATTAACATTTTTGGCACGCTCTATAAAGTCAATACTATTATTCGCTACTACTTCCGACCAGTGAGTACCCCCTTCCCAAAAACCACCGCGTGATTTATCCCAAGGCTTCCAGCCATTCTTATAATCATCTAAACTTTTAGGTCGGTTATAACCTGAGCCATTTGGCATCCCTCCTCGCTCATCTTTAACGACATCAAATCTAGGTGCGCCTGGTACGTGCCATTTCCCTGTCATATATGTTTCATAGCCCGCTTGTTTCATATACTCTGACCAATGAGGCTTCTTCTTGATTGCTACTTTTGCATGGTTAACAAATGTACCTGAGTTCAACATGGCGCGGCTCGCAGCACAAACGGCTCCACTCCAAGCTCCCATATTATAGGCTCTAGTAAAACTTACGCCACTTTTTGCTAGCTTATCTAAATTTGGTGTTTTACAATTATAAATCCCATGTAAACCAGTGGCATCTATACTCATATCATCTGCAAATATAAAAACTATATTGGGCTTTTCTGATGCAATAAGACTAATTGAAAAGCTAAATAATATCACTAAAAACTTCATTGTTTGTTCCTTTTTCTATTTTTCTTTATACCCATTTTTTTTACACCTGACTCAGTTAATTGTAGCTCTTTAAGTTTTCGCTGAAGAACAACTTCTGCCGACGCTATCTTTGCAGCATAATCAGGATTTTTGTGCTCACTTTTATTCTGCCATGGATCTTTCAGGTTATCATAAAATTCAAAATCCATAGACTCATGAAATTTCACATATGTGTACTCTTTAGTTTTTATTCCGTAATGATTAGGATTTGATGTATAGTTATACCAAATAGCTTGGCGCCAATCATTTACTTCTTCTCCCTTTAACAAAGGAAGCATACTTACTCCCTCCATTTCAGATGGAGGGGTGGCTCCTACTAAGTCTAACAAAGTTGGAGCTATATCAATATTTGAACACAATTCAAAATTCTTATTATTTTTAATCAGCTTTGGGTAGGAAATAATGAAGGGCATTTTAATTGATTGGTCTAGTATTAATCTCTTATCATATAAGCCATGTTGACCTAGCCAATAGCCCTGATCTGAACCATAAATAACAATCGTGTTATCATTCAGATTATTATGTTCTAAATAATCGAGAACACGGCCGACATTTTCATCAACTGCAGTTATACATCTAATGTATTTTTTACTCATGTGTTGGTAGGCGGCACTCACCTGACCTGTCCAAGTATCGACTCCATCTTTACTCATTTCAGGTGTTGTAGATTTATACTGCCTTCTAAAATAGGAACGTGCTTTGGCCATTTGCCCAAAACAGCGATTTTTAAGCATTGGACTACTTTTAGTAAGGTCTTCATATAAATTAAGCGGTTCGGGTATCTGCGAATTTTCTAATAAAGATTCGTAGCGTTCCGGATAGTCGTAGGGGTAATGAGGTGCTTTAAAATTCAGCATTAACATGAACGGATCTGCGCTCTTATGTTTGCTTAACCATTCCAGGGCTTGATCTGTATATACATCAGTACTATAACCAGCCGTTTTTACAGTTTGGTTTTGTTCATCTAAAAACGAAGGATTAAAATACTCTCCTTGGTCATCTACTATTTTAAATTTCTCAAAGCCTTCTGGCAAGGAGTCTAAATGCCATTTTCCAACTAAATAGTTTTGGTAACCGAAAGCTTGTAACTCCTTGGGTAGCCATGGTGAACCTGCCTTTATTTTACCATGTAACTTCATCACTCCGTTCGTATGATTATACTGACCTGTTAATATACTCGCACGACTAGGGCTACATATAGAATTATTTACGCACATATTATGGAACGTCATACCTGACTTTGAAATCCTATCTATATTTGGCGTTTTTGCATGATCTTTTAACCATGAGCCATACGCAGAAATTGCCTCCAAAGCATGATCATCACTTAGTATAAAAACGATATTTGGTTTTTGAGGGTTAGCTAAAACAACAACGTGGCTCAGCATATAGATATAAGATAAGTACCTTAAAATCACTTTTGAGATCTATTAGATTTTGCTGTATTTGGATAGCCCTTTTTATGGACTTTGGATGGACGGGTAGCTTTTCTATCCCATGGGTTGGGTTTGCGCACAGTATATTTAGGATCTTGATCATATTCGGGAAACACATCAATCTTTTCACTTAAATCCTGTAAAATTGATTTATATTCTGGATTATCTATGAGGTTAAGCTTCTCTTCAGGATCATTCTTCAGATCAATTAATTTTACCACTTCACGATTTGAATCAATGAAAATCTTATAACGTTCATTCCGTAAAACCCTATCGCGAAAATAGAACTTATTTTCTATACCTTTATGGGTAAAGACTCCTGGTTCTGAGCCCATTGCCATTACCCAAGTTCTTGTTCCCTTCGTAGTATTTAGAAAAACCTCCTTAGCTGATAGACCATCATAAACATAAGATTGATCTGGTGTGACTCCGGCAAAATCTGCGAAGGTCTGATGCATATCTGTAAAATCGACTAATGCGTCTGTTGTCTTACCTTGGGGAATTAAACTAGGGCAACTGACTATAAATGGTGTATTTACACCGTTTTCAGTTGTCTGCATTTTCCCACCTTTAACAAGTTTTCCATGGCGTGTATTATTTATTTTAGTTGACGTACCGTTATCACTTGTCCAAACCACGATAGTGTTTTCTCTAAGCCCTAAGTTAGTTAGGTGATCAATTAATTTCCCGGTAAGATGGTCTATATACTTAACCATAGCTTTATGCTTGCTATACTTATCTTTAACACCTAACTCTAAGGGAGTGTTTACAAATGGTGAGTGCGGTAACACCATGGGATAATAAATAAAAAACGGATTTTCTTTATTTTCTGTAATGAAATTTAAAACAAATTCATTAAAAACATCTGGTCCAAATTTATCTTTATAAACCATCGTACCCTTTTTTGTGTGAATATAAGGATTCCAATAACGTTTTGAGCTTTTAAATGTATGAGATTTATCTTTTGCTGATTCAGCACCAGTCCACATGCAATATTCATCAAAGCCATGTTTAACCATAGCATCCGGTTGAAGTCGAAAGTCATTGATTTGCCATTTACCTGCAACGGCAGTTTTATATCCCGCAGACTTTAAAGTTTTCGCAATAGAGGGGTTGTTATCCCAATCAAAATAACCCACCCCCCAACGAGGTACATCAAAGTGATTTACCCAACCATTTCTAAAAGGGTACTGACCAGTTATTAATGCAACTCGACTAGGTGTACACTGAGGCATAGAGTAGGCATTTTCAAACATCAAGCCTTCGGCGGCTAACTTATCTATACGAGGAGTTTCAATATTTTCGCCACCATAACAACTTATCCATTCTTTTCCTAAGTCGTCTAATAAAACAAAAATAATATTTGGTTTCTCTAAAATATTTTGTGCCTTTAAATTAAAAAATGTCGAAAAAATAATGACAGATATAATTAGTCTCATCTTTAAACTCCTTAGTTACTTTTTTTTACTGACAGAGGGGATGACCATTTTAAACGACTTTTTAACAGCGATTCATCGCCATATTCCTTACCTTCAAAACTACTCTTAACCGATTCATGCCATTCTCTTAGTTCCTTTTTTAACTCGCTCACTAATTCTGGATACGATAAGGAGATGTCATTTTTCTCCGTAGGGTCATCTTCAATATTGTATAATTTATATTGCTTTCCGCCATTATTAGAAATTAATTTATAAGGGCCTCTATGCCAAGCAATCCGACCGCCAAACATTAGCCCTATAGATTTATTTCTTTGCTTTATATCCCCTTCTATAAGAGGCATCAATGATCTGCCATCTATTTCAAAAGTGGGTTGCGGGTGTTCTATTTTTAGAGCATCCAAAATCGTTGGAAGATAATCAGAAGTCACGCAAGGTAGATTAACTTCTTTGGGTGATTTAACTTTTGCTGGCCAAACCATAAGTCCAGGAACTCGCACCCCTCCTTCATAAAGGTCTCGTTTACGTCCTCTAAAGTGCCCCGCACTTCCATTGTCCGGACGAGCTTTATGCTCAGGTCCATTATCAGAACAAAACCAAATCATTGTATTTTCCTCAAGCTCTTTTGATTTTAAATGTCTTCGCAGGCGACCCACCTGTTTATCCATTGCCGTTATACATCCGGCATAATTACGAAAGTGGATTGGATGTTCTTTATACATTTCATGATACTCAGGACCTGCTACGCAAGGTAAATGTGGCGTATGAAACCAGACAACAGATAAAAAAGGCTTATTTTCATCGGAGGATTTATCTACAAATGAAATAACGCGATCCATAATCACTCTACTATCATCGCCTTCTAGGTTATCGGTGACTTTATCACCATTGATATCCCAATAATGAGTCCCAAAAAACTCGAACTCTTCACCTTCTTTAAGCGACTCCCACCCCAACTTTAAGGAGCTTCCTTCTTGAAACTTTAGGGGTCGCTTCATCGGATCGTATGTCGGTACTTTGGATTCAGTAACAAAAGCTGCATCATAACCATGTGAACTCGGTGGATTGAAGTCTTTTAAACGACCTTTCCCACCCCTGTTACCATCTTTTTCTGCATGTGTTAATGTTCCTAAGTGCCATTTGCCAAAGTGACCAGTCAGGTATCCAGCATCTTTAAGAACTTCGGGTAGAGTAACTTCTTCTGGCCTCAGAAATCCTTGATTAGCTCTCGGTATTCCAATCCGGTATGGATTGCGTCCAGTCAAAACACTTGCACGTGTCGGAGAACAAACACTAGATGCTGAATAAAACCTATTGAATTTCACCCCTTCAGCAGCCATTTGATCGAGGTGTGGAGTTTGTATAACTTCATGCCCATTAAAACCTGTATCGCCCCACCCTAGATCATCCGCCATTATTAAAATAATATTAGGCTGTTCAGTGGCACTTACTGTCAAACTTACCAACAACAATAAAAGTTTTTTCATACAAAATTCTCTTTAGTTTTATATTGATGTACACCCCACACTTACAAAACTGACACAGCTATAAAAAAATAATTCGTTACATTAAAAAGGTTCTATACACTAATCCGTAAGTCTGAAGCTTATGTGCTCTGAGGGTCGACGCACCTTTTTTATTAGTATACGTAACTGCTCGACCTTTTCAGGGTAACGAGACGCCAAATTTTGAGTTTCAGATACATCATCTTTAATATTATAAAGTTCAACCTTGAATGTATTTCCTTTTTTCACATCTAATAAAATAAGCTTCCAATCACCCTTTCGAATCGCTTGCTTGCCTCCTTTTAAAGAAAATTCCCAGTAAAGGTAACTATGTTTTTCCTGCCCCTCTTTACCTAGTAAGATTGGTACTAATGATACACCATCAGTATCCTGCTGTTCTTTTGCATTTGCAATCTCCCTTAAAGTTGGAGAAATATCCCAGAATGCTGATAAATGATCAGTAAGTCCACCAGCGGCAATTTTACCAGGCCACCACGCAATCATTGGAACTCGGATCCCTCCTTCATACAAATCACGTTTACCCCCTCGAAGTTCACCATTAGAATTAAAAGAATCAATCAGGTGTCCTCCTTCCTCCATAGCACCATTATCACTAGCAAACATAACCAAAGTATTTTCTGCTATACCTAATTGTTTCAACTTCTCAAGAAGTAATCCAACATTATAATCCATGTAAGATACCATGGCCGCAAACGTTGTTTTGGGCTCACGCTCAAACGAATAATGTGGGTGATCCTCGACAGGAAGAATTTGTTCATTTAGGATTGGTCGATATTTAGCCTTCCACTCTTCCTTAGCCCGTAAACTTGCATGCGGAATTTGTAGTGCTAAATGCAAAAAGAAAGGTCCTTTTTTTTGCCGATCGATATATTCCAACGCCTCATCAATAACTCGTTCTGAGCTGTAATTATCACCTTCATGAAGACTATTGTTTGGATAAGTAACTTTCTGCTCATTACGCCATAGGTAATTGGGGTAATACCAATGAGCCTGAGTGTGTGAAGTGTACCCAAAAAAATAATCAAAGCCCTTCGCTCTAGGAAGTGTAGAGTCGTCTGTATTACAACCTAAGCCGGATTTACCTATCATTGCAGTGTGGTAGCCTGCATTTTTTAAGGCTCTAGGGAAGGTCAAGTCCTGAGGATCTAAGCGCATTTGCGTGCTCCCATTCCCTCTGACATATGTTTGACCCGTATGCCTACCTAATAAAAGGCAGCTTCGTGAAGGGGCACATACCGTACTCCCAGAATAATGCTGAGTAAACCTTAGACCTTCTTCAGCCATATTATCTAAGTTTGGAGTCTTAATAACTTCTTGACCATAGCAACCTAAATCACCATAACCCAAATCATCTGCCAGAATATAAATAATATTAGGCTGATCTCCGGCGATCAAATAAAGTTGAAGAAAAGTTATAATAAATAAATACTTCATATCGGAGTACCTCATAGTTTTTCTTAGGAGTACCCTTTTTCATCATAGATGTGACAAATTTTAAAGTTTTATATTTTAAAAAAGGCATTTTTATACTAAATAAGCTTAGCTCATTATAAAATTCAGATAAAAATAAATTCTACTTATAGCTTTATTTATTGAACAGCTTATATATTTAGTAACTAGCTCGGAGAAGATAATATGAATAAAGATCAATGGGAAACTCGAGTAACACTCCTCGAAAAAATAAAAAACCGTTACGATGAATCAGCCTGGGAAGATTTTGTCTTTTACTACCAAAAGTTTATTTTTATGATTCTCAGAAAAATGAACTTGAGCATTTCAGAAGCTGAAGAACTCTCTCAAAAAATCATCATTAAACTATGGGACAAGCTCCCAGAATTTAATTTCAATCAAGGCAGCGGAAAGTTTCGCTCATGGCTCTGCACTGTTGTACGTAATCAAGCACGAAATTACATCAGAGATCAACAAAACTCAAGTAAACACAAGTCTGAACTAGATGAAAGCCCCAACCAGTTTCATGATATGCCCTGCACATCTGAAATCGAAAAAATCGCCGAAAAAGAATGGGCTATTTATGTCGCAAAGTTGGCATGGAAAAACATTCTAAAAAATTCTCCTGGCACATATTTAGATGTTTTTTCCTTACACGCTAATGGTAATACGGTAAATCAAATAGCCGAATCTACTAAGCTTCCCGTTAACACAATTCACGTATACTTAAAAAGATCCAGAGATAAACTAAAGTCTGAAATCAAAAGACTTAGTTCTGAATTACTGTAAAACTAATGACAAGCACACCACAGCTCCCCGATAACTTTTTAAATAACATCTATCACGAAGTAGATTCTGAGACTGATAGCGAAAGCCCTTATTGTCTCAAACAGGTACAACAAACATCAATTAAGCACTTCCCATATAAACTTTACGAAAAAATTGACCAGGGAGGCATGAAAGAAATCTACCGAGCCTTTGACGAAAGAAGCCAAAGGCAAGTGGCTTTAGCTTATATAAAAAGCAGTAACCCAAACGAAAAAGACTTAAGGTATTTCATCCAAGAAGCATGGATAACCGCGGGGCTACAACATCCAAATATTGTCCCTATACATGACATAGGAACCAACGAGGAAGGAAAGCCTTACTTTGCAATGAAGTTGCTCTCTGGAGAGAACCTGGCCAATATACTGAAACACATCTCCGAACCTGAATACAGAGAAAAATACAGTTTACGTAATCTCCTGGATGTATTCTCTAAGGTATGTGATGCTGTATCCTATGCACACTCACAAGGCGTCTGTCATCTAGACCTTAAACCCGAAAATATTCAGGTTAGTGATTTTGGTGAAGTCCTTTTAATTGATTGGGGTATCGCATTTATTAAAGATAAAAATAGAGACCACGATGAGGAGCTTTTTCAATCTGCTTCAGACACTAGACAAAACCTCATTCAAACTATGTTTGGAGCCATTAAAGGAACCCCTGGATACATAGCCCCTGAAGTATGGCTATGCGATAAAAATGAATTATCTCAACAAGCTGACATATATGGGCTCGGTGCCATTCTCTACTCTATATTATCACATGATCGTCCACCCCCTATCAACCCTATCAAGCCCAGCTTCCAATCTCCAATTAGAAAAGTGAATTTAATACAACTTTTCCCTGAGAAACATATCCCCCCTGCACTTAACGCCGTCGTAACTCATGCAATGGAACAGGACCCAAAACTACGGTATAAATCAACTGTAGAATTAAAAAAAGATATTGTTTCTTTTTTGAATGGATACGCTACAACTGCAGAACATGCAAACCTAGCTCGATTACTTCTATTATTCATAAAACGCAATACAAGCTTAGCCATATCCATATTAATTGCACTCATTTTCTCACTCTCAATAACTTTTGTCTTTATCCAAAAACTATCTCACAGTAGAAACATTGCTCTTAAAAATGAACAGAAAGCTATTGCAAACGAAATCGAAGCTGAAAAGTCATTACAGCTATTTCTCTTAGAAAGAGATGAGAAAATTAAACGAGAAAAAACTAGTGTCAAACACTACTTTGACCGTGCCAAAAATCAGTTTTACAACCATAACAATCACGATGCTTGGAATGAAATTAAAACTGCGCTAGCACTTAATCCAAAAGACTATCGCACCAACACACTGGCTCTAGCCATCCTCTTATCTCAACAACGCTTTCAAAAAATTGTTAATGAGTTTTCAATTCTAAAAAACACTGAGTATTACTCCATTGCTTTAGAGTTTTCCCATAAAAAAAATGATACGGAACAACTTGCTGAAAATGACCTCGAAGAGTTCCTGTCTAAAGTACAAAAATCATCCCTAGTGAATTACCAACTCGGTCACAGTAATATTTTCAATACAATTAATGCTGGAAAAAGCTTCATTGAAAATAAAAAACTCATCCGAGATCAATTCTCAAAACTAAACCCCGACGCCGAACTAACCTACAATGAACAAACTGACCATATAGTCATAAAATCTAAACGAGCAGTAAACCTAAGTCCGCTTGCAGGCCTTAACTTAAAAGGTTTAAACCTATCTCAAGCATTAGTCCTTCAAAGCTTAACTATAAAAAGCTTGAAACAGCTTACTTACTTAAACTTGATGAACAACAATCTTGAGCGCTTAGATTTTTTAGAAAACTTAACGCAGCTTCGCTACCTGAATCTCAAAAACAGCCTAACAGGTAATTTAAAGCAACGACTAACGCATAAACTTGACTACCTCAATGTCTCTAATACTACAACGCCATCTCTTAATCTAAATAAAACACCCGTAGTTATTTTAAATATTAGCTTTTGCATAAAGTTGGATACAGGTAGTATTTTCAAAACTACGCAGCCACCAAAACTAGTTATCATTTCATCAGAAAATGACACCAAAAAGTTTCGTGATTTATGTAAAGAGTACAATGTTAAAATCCTTTTAAATACACCCGCCACACCATTAAAAGAATACCAAATCTTAAAACAAGCTCGACAGGAAAATTTCATTCACAACGATTTTTAAACCGAACACTACTTAGTAGGTCAAGAAATATCAGTTTCCATCTGTATTTCAAATAAGCCCTAGGCCAGACTTTGGCACGAACTCAAAGCTTGCTCTATACACAGTTTTACAATCACTATGATTTAAGTACTCTTTTTTTTAAAAAGATGTCAGAACTACTCATAATACGTGTACTCACCTAACAACACGATAATCACTAAAGTATAAAATCACTTAATCTAGACACTGAGTAGTCAATATAGATTTCAAAGAATTATACATTGATATCGACATCTTTAAAAAAAATACAGGTATACAACTATGAGTAGTCTTTTTTCAAAATCTTGCCTAGTAAGCCTAATACTTGCTTCTATTAACATAGAAGCATCTGAAGTCAAGAAAAAAAAGCGTGTCCGTCCTCCTATTCCTAAAGAGTATTATCAACCAAACTACATTAAACCAGATGGCTTAGTTAAAGGAGCTCAATTTCAAGATTTAATTCTACCCGTTCCCATTCAAGCTAAACTTGAAGTAAATGCATGGGGTACAGCTGAGGTTTTACCTCGCGATCTAACTAACGGTATTGAAGATGAAGTCTATTCCTACTGGGGTGGAAATATTGTCCAAAGTCAAGATGGTGTCAATCATCTTTTTTGTTGCCGTTGGCCAGAAGACTACCGTAGAGGACATTTTGGATACCAAAGCTCAGAAGTGGTTCACGCAGTTAGTGAAAATGGACCTTTGGGGCCCTATAAGGTTGTTGATGTGATTGGACCAGGTCACAATCCTGAAATATATCAGGCGAAAGATGGATCTTGGTTAATAGGGGTGCTTGAGGATATCGGGACGTACAAAGCGCCCAGTTTAAATGGACCTTGGAAGCCACACATGCCTACCTTCACCCCACTTCACGCATCCAAGAACGTAAACTTACGGAATAGATCTTATGCGAAATGCGATGACGGCAGTGTTCTTATGGTCATCAAAAATGGCACTATTTGGCATAGTTCAGACGGAGTCAAGGAGTTCAAGCAACTGACAGGAGGTAGTGTATACTTCAAACCGAATCATCTCCCTGCAAAATATGAAGATCCTGTGATTTGGAAAGATGAAGTACAATTCCACCTCATATATAACGATTGTTTAAGACGGGAGGCCTATTATATGCGGTCACCTGATGGAGTTAACTGGCACGTAGATCCAGGTTTTGCTTATACAACTGATTTTATGAAATACGAAAATGGTCAACTCGAAAAATGGTACAAATGGGAACGAGTCAAAGTACGTTTAGACGAGTATGGTCGTGCAACTCATTTGAATTTTGCTGCTATTGACGTTTCTAAAAAAGAAGACAAAGGAAATGACAAGCACAGTTCAAAAAATGTCGTACTTCCTCTAAGTGTCTCTAGACGAATTTCGTTACTTGAGTCAACAAAAGCAGGTTATATCGATATTAAAATCAATGCAGAAAGCGGTTTCTCTCCCAATGATGACCTCGATCTTAGTTCTGTGAATTTTGGTTCGCCAAAAGATGTTGATTTTGGAAAAGGCATCCAACATCATAGCTCTCGAAAAGTAGGAGTCGATTTAATTTTAACATTTGATGCTAAAAAAATAAATCTAAGTCAAGATGATTTTGTTTATAAAATTCTAGTTGCCAACAAAAATGGCCAGCAAGAATTTGCTTACTGCAAAACCAAGCTAAGCTCTGAATAAATCACAAAGTAATTAATATGCCCGTAAAATTAACTTGCGGGCATATTCATCTTCAGTAATAAGCTAGAGTCAATTTTATCTAAAAATCAACTACTGACATTTACCCTAATATGATCTTACTATCAAGACTATATATGAATATCCTTATAAAACACCGTCGCCCTGTACCTCTTGGCCTTTATCAATGTATTGATTGTGGTAATACATACACAATTCCAATGAATTAATACCTATCTGTGATCGTTTCCATGATTATCCTCATCTAGAAAAACACTGGAAGCCTGTATTGATATATGTAAATGAACCAATTGTCTCAAACATACTGCTGTAGATAATGATTTTGTTAGATGACATAGAACAACACTCAAGTCTTCAAAAGCCAGTCATCTATTACACCTCTAAAGATGGAATACACTATGAACTATTCTCAAAGATTCCCGTATGGTCCCAAGAAGAACCGATACTTCTCGAAAACGGCAAGGAATTAAAAGCCAGTCGACTTGAGCGTCCAGAGGTATGTATAAATGATGCCGGCGAGTTTTCAGCCCTATTAGTTGCTGTGGGAGAAGAACCACGCAGTCACGATTATATTGTCATCCATCCCGTCAACAATTTCACTCCTAAAAATTAACCCACCTTCGCTTAGGCATTCAACAAAAAGGATTCCCATTAACTTTTTTATTCACCGCAGAAGTGATGTAAACATTATCTAAGGTCGGTGGCTAGTAGCGCAAATCAGCTCTATAGCCATTCAACTTTATTTTTAGAAATATTCAACAACTCCACATGTAATGTGGCTTCTATTATTAATTATAGTTCATTTTATCGAAGGAGCCATTCGCGACTATCACACTCTTATGATTAGAAATAATTATTTTTGAGTTCTTTGGTGAGGCTATGTTATTATTTTGGCAACGTAGTGCCCAAAAGAGCATCAGACCATCAAACACTTGCTCTTTTAAGACAATGTCTTCGTTTATAAATTCTTCAGACACAGTTAGGAATAGTGTGGTTTTGAGACCGTTACTTTTTTCCGGCGGACGAGCATATACGGAAGACGCTAACGATACTCCGCTACGACGCTTTTGCACATTCAGGTAGTCGACAAACTCCTCTAGGGCTAGACTGAGGTAGCGTGGAGTTCGGTTCGGTTCAATTTTGACCTCTTTACAAATATCAACACACACTAGAGCCCTTTCAGCAGATTCAGCAGATTCAGCAGATTCAGCAGATTCAGCAGATTCAGCAGATTCAGCATTTTTTGTGTTTTTCAGAGATATATTATTTTCCTCCACTCCTTTTTTAGTCCTGGACTACCTTCTGTAGGTAAATCCAGTACTCTGATTATATGTTTATTCAGTAATGCAAGGGCCTCACCATGTATGGGTTCAGACTCGGGGAAGTCCCCCCCCTAAATCATTTCTCTTATCACTTAGTTCTATACGTAGATTAATTTGCTGACCTGCTCTTGGCTCGACAGTCGTCGTGATCTCAATGCGCTTCAGGCCAGTGATCTGCTCATCTAATTGAAGTGGCGGAGGATCCAGCGATACAACCTTTATTTTTGTATCCCTATCAGAAAGATCCTTTAGGTAAAGAACCTCATTATCTTGACGGAGAATTGCACCACCTTTGACAATATCGACGTCACTGGTCGTCATAAACTGCCACGTAAGCTTTTGAGTTACGTCAGATGTTTCAACTTCATCTTCGATTATAAGTGATGAAGCCCCCTCTTTCACAAAACGGCGAGTAGCTCTTTTTACACCTCCTCCATATACTTCCGTCGTATTGAATAACACTTCTGGTTGTTCTCCGTTGTCCACCTTAACTAATGATGCGAAGCCATTTACATCGAATAATTCATTATTCACACTCAAGACACTATGTCCAAAGTTATTTTTTGACAGTAAAGACCAACGTTGAGCATTTTGGTCCATGGCCCATAGATTAAAGCCAACTTTCTCTAGATCATGATATTCCTGTAATCCCATATCAATACCCCAGCGCACACCATTGAGTTCAAAAACAAAGGAACCTGCATCCATATTCCCGTGACTTATCTTTGCTTTTCCGCCTTTGCACCCAACATAAAAACCATGTCCATCATTCTTATCACTGGTAAAAACAGCAATCGGGTTGGCTCCCTGCCCAGACCAAATAGTTGGTAGTTCTTCTGTTATTTTTTCTTGATACTGTGATATCCATGCCAAAGCCATTGAATCAATCGTTCCCAATTTACTCAACTGATCAACTGGCTTCAAAAATCGGTCTTTCTCAAAAAAGACACTATTTCCAGTTTTCGATGCAAACCAAGCAAGAATCGAATCTCCATTACTTTTACGTATATCTCGGCAGTCTGAATAATTGAATAATCCTCCAGATGGAGCCGTAGAGTACAGCTGGTAATAGGCACTTTCTTTAAAACCTGGAAAATCATAATGTCCAAAGTCGCGACCAAAAGCACTTTCGAGCATTGCTATAGTAATCACCGATCGACTTGTGGCATATCCCCAGTATGATGAACCTTCAGGATAAACGCCATCGGGACCATAGTGAACAAGAGCGCGTGGCAGCGCTTCCAAAGCTCGTTGAATCGTACTTGCAGAGAGTTCAGGCTCTTGCTCTGCAACAGCAATCGCAGCAGCAATCATCGCACCGTTACAAACCTGATTCCAGTTGTTTGTGGTTCTAACAATACGTGATTTTGCTCTCCCATCAGCTTTAAGTCCTTTATTTATTAGGGCATTTTGAGTAAATTCAAAAGTTGATTCTGGAAGATCTCCCGCTGTCCAATCTAAAGCGATTGCCACCCCTAATGACATACCTGCGACATCTAGAAAATGCGATGGATTCCAATCAGGGATCGAGCAGACCGCAATAAGCTCTTGTTCTATCCTCTTTAAAATAACGGGGTCTTTCTCTATAAGATAGACGACGCCTAAGATATCCATTCGTCGTGACATTCGGCCTGAAGTCTTTAACCTGCGACCAACCATCTCATACGCTAGGATTGGCTCCTTTAAAATATCATTCGCGTTATGGCGTATAGCTGCATAAATATTCTTACACACTGGATCAATCTTAATTTTTTTCTTCAAATCCGCTACTATTTGAGGTGTAAAGACTAAACGAGGATGATCTTTTGACAGGTTTTGCTGTACATACTCCACAGTAAATGGGTTCTCTAAGCTTGGTAATTCTTTCTCGATAGGAGACGCTATTATCGACATTCCTGACAGCATAACTGTAATAAATAATTTTTTCATTGAACGCTTACTTTATTTAATTTTTTATATCAATTTCATTTTCATGATTTTTAATGACTAAGTAGCTTGTACATCTCTGCCCCTGCGGCTAGAAAGGCTCCGATCCCATAGACCTCGGTCTTATCTGCAAATGAATCACCTGGAGCTGCACCAACGGGCTGTACGTGTCCAAGTATACCCTCATCAGTTACACAACGAGAAAGAGCATTCCAACCTTTTAAAATGACTGGCTCGTAGGTTTCTCGATCGAGTAAGCCCTGATTGATTCCCCAGGCTAAACCGAAGATAAAAAATGAAGCGCCACTCGTTTCCTTGACCGGGTAGCCTGTAACACCCCCTAAGATCCCCATTGACCATGTACCGTCTTTTTGTTGAGTTCTTTTTAAAGCACTAGCCATCTGCTTGAATACGGTTACATAGAATTCTCTACCCTCCCAGTCTCAAGGTAGATCGGGAATCATTAAGGCAAGACCACCAAATACCCAGCCATTTCCTCTTGCCCAAAAGATTTTCTCGCCATTAGTTTCTCGCTTCTTTATGTAACTCTTATCTCGCCAAAATAGCTGTGACTTTACATCCCATAGCATATCATAGCTTTTGTGGTACTCCACATCCATGAAATCCAAGTACCGCTTATCGCCTGTGACCTTTGCTAATCGCGCCCAAACGGGTGGAGCCATAAACAAGACATCACTCCAATACCAATGTTTTTTAGGTTTTTTCAAACTTGAATGTTTTTCGAGAATTTGATCAAACTGTTTTTGTGTTGGCTCCAGCATCGCGCTTTGGCCAAATTGCTCATAAAGCTTAAGGTAAAATTGCCCAACGGTATGGTCATCGGCGTGTTCAAGTCTGCGGTAGAGACTCCAACCGTTACGATTACCTATGTTCATTAACCAGTCAGTATATTTACTATCTTTGGAGATGGTACTCCATTCGTACATGCCAACATAAAGAGCACCACAATGCCATTCAAGGTCATGGTATTTTTTTGTATGATTCCACGAGTGGCGTTTGGCGGGTAATCCACGATATTCTCCCATTCTCTCAAAGGTATTTATTTGCCAATCAGCCACTTTTTTGGTAATCTGCCAAACAGACTCAGGCGTTACAATTGCATTGCTCCCATCCGCAAGTAAAACATAGTTAAATAATGCCGTAATAAGTACGGCTATTTTTGTTATATGATTAAACATCATTATCTTATATTTCCCCTTTAGTATTCTAAGTCAATAAAACGCATTGATCCCGCTGGAATTCGCAATTCAAAAACATTATTTTCAATTCCGATCGACTTTCCAGTCAAAATATCTTTGGCGCTTACAGGGCGTTTATTATGGAAATATATTTCCACCATACGTTCTTGTGGATCAAGATAGCCAGGATCAATCAGAATCAAGCGGATATGACTTTCATCAATGCGTATTGCACTCCATGCTACGCCACTTACCACAAGGGGCATTTTCTTCATGCCAGCTTTAGCTGAGTTGATAATCGTTTCCCCAAAATCAACGGCATCTATTTTAGTATTATTCACTAATCCATTAAGCGAATTACTCTCTGTATATTCAACACCTTTTTCCTGTAATTTCACAGCATATTCAGCGGGCGCAATGGGGATCATACCGTACGGTAATTCCGGCATAAAGTTTAACCAGCGATACTCAACCCCCATAGCCTTTGATAAATCATATTCATTAACAGAAGCTCCGCCCCAATGGACTTCCGAATTTGCAATAACCCGCTCAGAGTCCTCTTCCAGGTACTGGCTTATATCGTGACCCAATCCATGTGCCCGCTCTTCAATATCATGCGGTATATCCCTCATCAGGTGCCATGAACCAATAGAGAGTATATCCTTAGCCTCAGCGCGAGGTAATACACCCGACCCCATCAGAGCGATCAATAGCTCAAGTCCTGGTCCATCATGCCCTTCAAAACCCCACAACACTCCATAACGAGCACCATATGCAGCTTGCATCACACCGCTTCGTAAAAATGGAGATATAGTCTTTTGACGTCCGGGGGCGAGGGGACGCCATCCCGTTGGATTGTCATCAACCAAACGCATGCAATAATCGTTAATATACCCGCCTGCAAACATTCCTACGCGTCCAGCTAGGTTCAACTCTTGAGTTGTTGAATTTGTATCCTCTGTCGCAGGCAGTAACACATCGGAATACTTTCCTGATAGGAACATCTCACTCCATGGATGCATGTGAACTGTCGTAGCCCAGAATGTCTGTTTATAACGAAAAAACAGTTTAGCCCGTCCTTGCTTGCGACAAGCATCTACCAAGCGTGGCAGATACACATCTATAAAGTAATGAACACGAGGATCTTTTGTATCAGCCATTTCAGCATAGACGAAGCCATTGCAGGTATTGGGTGCAACCTCTAGTATTTTCTCAAGGGTGTCAACATTCATGAAGAATGGATCACCGCCATGTCCCGCCCAAATTGTAAACGGAGTCTTGTTCTTCTCAAAGTCTTCTGCTTTTTTGACAATGTCAGCATGACTATCATTATAAGGCTTACGTTTGTCACGTTTATTTCCGTACTCTTCGCCAACTACCTTAATGATCGCACTACGGTCATATTTTTCACTCCAGATATACTGTATCGATCTATTAACTTCATTAAATTTAAGTTCTTCAACTTCCTTTGGTATTTCTCCGCTATATGTCATAACCCACGGATTTTTTGCAGGTTTCTGATACGTAGGTGGAGTAAATCCCAGCACTTCTTTGTACAATTTTTCAAGGTTTGTAATGACTTCATCAGCCACTCCTACGGGATGCACGTGATCTTTCCACCAATCATCTTTTGTCAGATCAAATTCATATACACCATTGTCACCTCCAACTGATCCAATACCAAAAAAACGACCGGTGCCTGAGTGATAACAGAAATCAGCCATGGGAAAACGAGCCGACATATCACCACTCCACCCCATAAGTTCCCCTGTGGAATCGAGCAAATAAAATGTACGTCCAAATTGAAGCAGTATTTCGTCACGAGCAGGAGCTAGCGAAATACTACTAGAGTGTGCATAGCGTTGCTTAGTACGACTTATTGCTTTGCTCTGATCCTCTCTTGCGTCGTAGCTGGCAATCTCTTTAAACTCTCCATTCAGAGTACACATTACCGCGGAGTCATTACTAGAAATCATTAGGTCATCGCGACCGTCAGCATCTAAATCTGTTACACGAACATCCGTTATAATACCGGCAAGATATTTAGAGCGCTTTTTAGAAGACAAACTCGCTACTTTGTTTTTTAAGTCATTAGGATCGTGAAATCCAAATGAAGACCAGCCTAACTTGTCATGCTTCATGGTCATCACAAACAACAAAGGCTGGCCATCTTTCTTAAAATCACCAACCTCCAATTTACGGATCGCTCCAGCAAAGGCATGCTTATGAATTACTTTTCCATTCTTATTTAAAGCATAAACAACTTTATCATTACCCCCGGCAAAGATAGTTAGCTCATCACCATGTTTTAATGCAGCTACTTCATTAAACCGTATTTTATGGTCCCCGCTAAATCTCCACAGTAGGGAACCATCAGATTTCCAGCATGTTATAAATCCATTACCACAAGCTGATATAAGATCTTCTCTACCATCATCATCTACATCTACCGCTATAATCTCAAACAATACACCCGGCTTTTTTGTTGCATTTCGCCACAGCTTCTCACCTTCAAGAGTATAGCACGAAACACTCCCATCTAATTCCCCTAGATAAAGAACTGGCGTATCATTATGCATTGCAGAAATCCCTCGACGCAAGCCTTTATCATCGGTAACAAAACTTTTTGCATCGACACCATAACTAACAAAAAGAGCCGCTAGCATTGATAGATATTTCCTTAATCTCATAATTCACCTCTTTTATTAAAAAATCTTTTTTAAGTAGAGTACACAAGAACAATGTAATTCTTACAAAAATCATAATGATTTTCATAATATCATACACCTACCTCATATATACATAATTATTTCAAATAAAATAATGGTTGCTGAAAAGCTCAACTGTAGGATCAGAGTTAAGTAGATTCACCGCCAAACCGCAATAGTAAATCAAGTGACCTTTAAGGCGAAAACTAGTACAAAGAAAGAATCTGTATGAATGACTACTCCAATTAGGATGTCGCGTTACCTCATTAAACGCTATACATGATAAAATAGATCTGTGAAAATGTTGGAAATCCGATGGCTAATTAACCTTTGTACTAAGACCTTGATGCTTATCGTAGACAAATCACTACTTCATCCATCTAAATATTTCATTGAGCTTAGTGTTGAGTTAGGCATAAAAATCAAAGTAAAAAATAACATTTTTTGTAATATCTCTCTAATTCAAGTGTACAAGCTCATAAATAAAGTCAAACACAAGGAGTCAGACGCATGACATCGAAATCATTATTATATATCATAATAACGAAGAGCTTAGCCGTGGTTACCTTGGCCTTTATTCAGCCTTCAATTAATGCGGCTCAAAAATTTTCTACAGCAGGGTTTTATGCAGTAGAAGATAGTCAACGTACTGTTGAAAACTTTAACCCAGGCTGGCGCTTTATCAAAAAAGATGTACAAGGTGCAGAAAAAAGTAACTTTGACGATAGCACATGGGAAGCCGCAAACCTACCCCACGGTTTGGAAATTCTTGGAGAGAATGGTAGTGGAGGCCGCAACTACCAAGGCAAGGCTTGGTATCGTAAAAAGTTTGACGTCAAAAAAAATAATGGCCGTACCTTTATCTATTTTGAATCCGTAATGGGTGAAGCACAAGTCTACATTAATGGAAAAAAGGTTGCAGAACATTTTGGTGGCTATTTACCATTTGCAGCAGATATTACAGATGTCATTACGCTCGACGGAAAAAATAACACCATTGCGGTAATGACCAATAACTCCAACAGCAAACTCTACCCACCCGGCCAAGCACAAGACCGCTTAGACTTTGCATACTTTGGTGGAATCTACCGAGACTCATATCTTATCCAAACAAATGACGTACATGTGACACTTCCTGAAATAAGTACAACTATAGCTGGGGCTGGAGTTTTCCCAGCAACACTTGATATTAAAGGTAATACAGCAAAATTAGAAGTCAGGACAGAGATCAAGAACAATAGTTTACACAAAAAAGAACTCCTAGTACGCAACACCCTTGTCACTGCTGAAAATGAAAAAATTACCTCTATAGAGCAAGTTCTAACGCTAGAAGCAGGAGAAAAACAACAACTTTCTAAGCAGTTCACTGCCAATAATGTCCGCTTATGGCATCCAGACAATCCCTATCTTCATTATATAAAAACAGAAATTATTTTTAATAACAAAGTCATCGATAGTTTAAAAACTAAAATAGGTATTCGCCTCTTTGAAATGAAAGGAGCTGAAGGCTTATTTATCAATAGAAAATGGATAGGAAAAAAGCTTATCGGGGCTAATCGCCACCAAGACCATCAATACCTTGGTAACGCTCTCCCCAATTCAGGTCAATGGCGTGATGTTAAACTCTTACGTAAAGGTGGCTGCAATATAATCCGAGCTGGACACTACCCACAAGACCCCGCATTTTACGATGCATGTGACGAACTAGGTATGCTGACAACAACTGCGAATCCAGGCTGGCATTTCTATAACTTCAAAGAAAAAATATTCGAAGAACGACTCTATCAAGACACACGTAATTTAGTTCGCCGAGATCGTAATGTCGCTTCCATCCTTATGTGGGAAACTGCTATCAACGAATTCCCACGTCAGCCGGATTATGCAATGAGTACCATGCATAAGCTAGCACACCAAGAGTTTCCTTTCCCCGGTATGTACACGGTTGCGGACCACCACGAAGCTAAGAAAGGTGGACTGGATATGTATTACCATGGACATGATAAAGATGTAAACTCTTTCAACCGTGAATATGGAGATGGTGGCGAAGTTGACAACTGGTATTCACAAAATGCGTCAACCCGTGTTAATATGAAGTGGGGTGAAACCGCATTATTAAATGCGGCAATCAAGCAGACTAAGACACTCAATTATCGTCATTCAACAAGTAAGGTACGCCTTGGGGGGACTATTTGGTGTGGGATAGATCACTACCGTGGTTACCATCCAGATCCATTTATGGGGGGACTTCTCAACGCCGTTCGAATTCCTCGTACAACATACTACCTCTATAAAAGTCAATATGATGCAAATTACAAAGTACCAGGTATTGAAAGTGGTCCAATGCTACATATTGCCAATGAGCTAACACAGATTTCTCCAAAGGACATCCTTATATATAGCAACTGCGACGAAATCCGCCTAACATGGTGCGGGGATCTTATTGGAACAGAAAAACCACAACGAAAAAACTATGAGCATATGCCCCACCCTCCCTTTGTTTTTAAAGATGCTTTTGAATTTACAAAAGTTAAGCGCCGCGGTAAAAACAAAATCGACCCCGTTTTAATTGCTGAAGGTTTCATCAATGGTAAGCTTGTGACTCGTGTCGAGAAAAGGTACCCTCAACGCAGTGAACAGCTAAAACTATCACTTGGCGATGAAGGGCTAAATATGGTCGCAGATGGATCAGATATGATTCGCGTCTATGCTACTGTAGTTGACATCAATGGCACAAAGAAAGTTCTTGCCGATGAAAGTGTCTACTTTAGTGTAGTGGGAGCGGGTGAACTTATTGGAGGTCGTTTTAACAACGCAAACCCAACTCAAACAAGTTACGGTGTTGCGACAGCATTGGTTCGTGCTAGTACAGAAGCTGGAACAATTACAGTTACTGCTCATAGTAATGGACTTAAATCAGATGCTATAACGATCAAAACAGTTACTCCATACACTCCCCTTAACCTGAATGAAACCTATGTATCAGAATCAAAGAAATCAGATACAGAAACAATCCTTATCTCTCAAACAGTAGAAGTAAACGACTTGCCCCTAAACATACAGAAACTTCAAGGTGAGCTAAAAAAACTTCGCCAGGATATCGTGGGTAAAGACCAGACTATTATGGACCTCCGCAGTAAAGTCAAAGAGTAATCAATGAATTGAGTTCCTATAGTATTTGTATAAAATACTGAGCTCGCACGTTTCTTACAACAATGATTATGAAGCGTTTTTTTGGAACACTTTGGAAACGGGGTTTTTGGCCCGCACAGCTCATGCTTAATTTACAGGGGTTTTTGAAACGACCTTCAAGCCTCGATATACGGTGGATTTAGACGCACCGACTAACTTCGCAATCTCGTCATACCCCATGCCCTCAGCTCGTAATCTCAGTGCTTTCTTTAGGTCAAAACCTCGACGAGGACGGCCCAATTTCACCTTATTATGCCTAGCGCGTTCGAGTCCTGCGTGGACTCGTTCGCGTATGAGTTCCCTCTCAAATTCTGCTATGGCTCCTAGGAACGTCACTAACATTTTTCCGGCAGCTGATACCGTGTCTACATTCTCTGTAACGGACACAAATGACACACCGTGTTTCTGAAAGAAACTTAGTAGTTCCAGAAGGTGCATCGACGACCTAGCTAAACGATCCAATTTCCAAACGATTAAGGTCTTAAACCTACCCTTTCGTATATCATTTCTGAGTCGCTCTAGCCCTTCCCTACTCTCTTGAGCTCCAGACACAATATCTTCATACAATTCAACTTTTTGAATATCACGTAAGTGACAATATTTCTCGATTGCATAAACCTGGTTTTCCGTCGTTTGATCACTCGTTGAAACTCGACAATAAATAGCTGTTCTCATTTTTAGGCACCCTTATTAAATCATAATAAAATTTATGATACACAACCAGGAGAGCAAGCGTAGATTTCAGCTAAATAACTTCTTAAATGGCAAATTAAGACTTGAGAATCCACATCGAAAAATGAGGCTAATTTGAAGCAAAATAAGAACTACTTAGCGTTTAAATCTAAACAATACCACTCCCATTTAATCACGAAAGTTTACCGTTCTCAAACTTGAGTAACTCTGTCACACTTGATCCATCTGGGTTGTAGACCCACTTCCTATCAAAGTATTCCCGATTCTTATGACTATGAAAGTGGTCACCGATACAGAGCGAGTAGAAACTATTATTTTTAGCTTTAGCCTGTTGAATCTTGTCTACCAAGGGTGGTTCAAGGTCATTTAAAATAAAATCCGATACCACCAACATATCTGCATTTCTATACCCTTCCTGGTTCATCACTTCAGTGCCATGCTCAATGGCAGGTTCGACATCAGTCCCACCATTAAACGACATCTCCAGGAACTTCATTAAAGCTGACAATCTATTAGATCCCGCAAGGTCGATGGTCTTAATCTTAGTTGAAAACTCGATCACATAACAATTGCGATTCTCTTTCATAGACGTTTTAGCCATGTATAAAGTAATTGCTTTTGCTGTAGTTTCTGGTGCTCCATACATTGAACCGCTTGTATCAACAGCAATGATCATCGGTCCTTGTTCCTCGTCAGGCATTTCGATTTCTTCTTTCTTGCTGACCGTCTGTATACCACTCATATCAAAGCCCATGAGTCTTGACTCAGCATATTTGAGATCGAAGATAATTTCAGTCTCAGGATCGGTGAGCAACGCGAGTTCAGATGGAAGTAGATGCTCCAGTTCTTTGGAGAATTTAATGCCGGATATTTCTTCACATGAATTCGAACTAGACACTGATGATGACGTGGTTCGGCTACGTTTGATTTTATTTAACTTAGCTTGTTTGAGTTTACCAAGCAGCTTACAAAGGTCTTTAATACCGGGGTCCTTCTTCAGGGTTCCCAGCCATTTCTTCAGAGTCTCTAAGTTTTGTATACTGAGTTCGCTTGGGCCATCTCCACCAGCACCAGCTCCAGAGGCAAAATCAAAAACATCTTCCGGATCGAGATCCAGCTTCTCCAGTTCATCGGCGATGTCGTTGAGATTATCCATCCAGTCATTCATTTCTTGCTGAGTTTCATTCTGCAAGTTATCAAGCCGTTCCTGCTTCCAAGTGGATTGCAGGTCTCTAAGGCTCTTATGCCACTGCGAAATAAGAAACTGAGGCAGGACATTAACATTACCAGGTTGATCGTTTATCTGAGACAACTCCTGATTCCAGTAACTCTTCAGATCAGGAAGTTGGCATTTAGCTCGAAACTCATGAAACTGATTTACAGAAGACTTCAGACAATCGTTGCCCAACTTTCCTTCTGTAAGCCATTTTTCAGAAGCCTGAAGAGTATTCCAGTCACTACTAAACGGATTCTCTTCGGCAAGTGTTTGCTCCCATTCTCCAGCCTTCTCTTCAAGGGTTCGATTCACTTCACGAGTTAATGCAGGGAACCGTTCAAGCAAGTCCCCGTAATCATTCTGAATCGACTCTTCAATATTTTCGGTGGCTGTCATAAGAGTGACTCCTCGCACATGCTGATAAGGCAGTCACATTCTTTAATGCGCAACATTAGGCCATCCTTCTGATCGTGCATTCCCTTGATCGCAACCTTACACACCTGTTCAGGGACAAAGGGCGTATTAAGCTCGTCCTTAGCGACGACAATTTTACTTTGAAGGTATTCTAGGTTCTCACCGAGACGGACTTTCACATCTCCAACCTGATCACACAACGACTGAACGTAACCGATATCAAAGTCAGTGCGTCGAGTCCCCTTTTCAATAATGGTCTGAGCCGTGAATTCCGCATCGACATCATAGTAATCATCATACTCGTCAGTGTAGCCACCGCTGAGCTTACAACTACGTTGTTTGTGGAAGTTGCAAACTAAATCTTCGTAAATATTACCATTGAGATCACAGGGATTAAACTCCTCATCCTTTTTGATATATTTAGCATCAATTAACACTTCAATTCCTGGCCCATCTATAGTCTCTATACTACTCTTAAAATACTCTTGATCGTCGATGATTTCAGTCATATAAATATCATCATCCATAATGAGTTCATCATTAATTTCCGACTCCAGATCATTCATAGTTACATCTATTAAAGAAAGGTCTATATCAATGTTGATTCCGCAGTCTCTAACAGCTTTTTCAACAATCTTCTGTATCGGCTTATAATTTTCCTCTGTACTCCAAAGACAGTGACGGAGTAAAAGCACATCAGCATGATTAGTGGCACTGCGGTCACAGAAGAAAGCTGAAGCTTTGAGTAACGAGGCAGCACTCTTCCAACGACGATCAGAGACTTCAACTTCCTGTTCGTCGGGCAACTGTTGAATCTCATGTCGAATCAAGTGAATTACGTCCCAGGTCTCATTGGAGATCTTCACACTTTGAATCGGTGCTTGCCAAGCGTCAATTTCCTCAACTGAAATCGCCAACTCTTCGGGTATACGGGTATCAACCTCTACAACTGAACCCTGTAAAAGTTTTTCAAAATTATTCTTTCTACGGAGAGGTGAGACTGATAGCCTGATCAGCATGCGATCATAGAGGGCTTCAAGCCCTTGTCCTGGCTCAGGTGTTTCATTTGAAGCCGTTACCATAGAGATTAGCGGGACTTTAATACTCTTATTTCCATTACGAAAAAGACGTTCATTTGTGACCGTCAACAACGTATTGAGTACGGATGGCGAACTTTTCCAAATTTCATCTAGGAAGGCAATTTCCGCATCTGGAAGATACCCCACAATCATGCGTATATACTTATCCTGCTTCAATTGATTAAGTGAAATCGGCCCAAAGACCTCCTCCGGTGTACTAAAGCGGTGCATCAATGTTTCAAAATAATTAACATCTTTAAAAGCAAAACTGGCACGACGTGCACCAAGGCTTTTAGCGGTACCAGGAACGCCAAGCATAAAAATATGAGAACGGGTTATTGCTCCTAGTAGAATCAGAGCAATAATTTCTTCTCTTTCTAACAGGCCATTTTGTAAGTGCTTAATAAGTTGTTTTATTCTATTTTTCATGATATGAATCCTTAATGAATTTAACCATCCCAGCTAGGTGCTGGGTTGATTGGGTTGATTGGGTTGATTGGGTTGATTATTCTTCGAGTTTCTTACCGATGTAGTAGCGCTTTGGTGACTTGCCGATGGTTCGGAGGTAGCCATGGGCTTCCCATTCAGGCAATTTCTTCTTGAGCGTTTCGCGCGTCCAACCGATACTCTCATCGTCATCCATCATGTCGATCACCACCGTGGTCTCCAGAGCTTCAGAGGCAACTGCAGGTAAGTTAGTGGTGATGAATTTAGCCAGTGGGATATCTCCCGCGGGCAACTCCGCATAGCGATCATCCACAAGCGTCTCAAGGCTACAGATATGGAACTCACGGTCTGACCCCAAGTACATAAAGTCCGAATCGGGAGTATCGAAATCACGACACTCATAAATGAACTCAACTACAGGTCGCTGTTTACCGCTTTCATCAACGATGTGCTGATCGGTCTTCTTGAGTAGTACACCGAGGTTAAAGTTGCGCTGTAGATCACTGTGTCCGGCCATATTGGCGAAGAGGTTAGTAGATTGCTTTACATCTTTTCGTGTATGGTGAACTAAAACAACAAGCTTGCCCATGGACTTGAGTTTAATGACTCGCTTCAGTAACGCCTGAACCTCTTTTTTTGAATTCTCATTAATGAAGGAATACACTGCATCTAATGCGACTACGTCAATTTGATACTTGATGACATACTCCTCAATTTGATCGAAAACAAGATTAAGTATATCGACTCTTTTGCCAACTGATTCAGCAAGCATATCGGCGACACTGAGAATGTGGAATTCATCACTTTGCTTCTCACTGAGTCCTTTTCGAGACAAACCATATTGCCCCGATTCACTATCAACTAAAAGGCAACGAAGTTTTTTAAGCTCACGTCTATTTAATTTTTCGCCCTTTGACATCTTCTCTAAAAGACTATGTAGCCAAGAAGATTTACCGATTTTAGGGGGTGCTATCACCATCATAATACCTATGGCCAAAGCCAGATCTTCGATGGCAATCCCAGGATTTACTATCTCATCAGAACTCCTTAGTTTATTAGCTTCCATAGATCCTTTATTAGCACTAAAGGATTCTAATTTATCAGGATTTAAACCCAATTTTTCACAGCGTTTTTTAAATTCGTCGTAATCCATCAGATCACCTCCTGCATATTAACATGATCAATGTGTGAAAAGCTCACTTGAGCATGATCTTTGATTTGTAGATATAGTTTGGCAATGGCCGTGTAGGCATTGTCATCATCCAGTTCGCTACCAGTATGTAACACGAGACGAACTCTACGCCCACTCAGTGGGGAGATATCTAACGCATCAACGGTCTCCACATCTCCCCACCAACTACTGTAAACTACGTCTGTACGTTTAGTAGACCTTATGTTCCATTGCATATAATCTGCGTAGAACAGAACTGGAGAAACTATGAGTTCAGCTTCAAGATTTTTAACTATTTCTGGTGAATTTAGCAAACGATTAGTTTCTAACGTGGAGGCATTTTTATGCTCAAAGTTTAGGTTTCCTGAGCTATGTACCGCAACTGGAGTCTGAACAACACTGCTACCATTTATATCTTCGTTAACGTAGTAGCATAAACGTCCGTCTTCATCATAAAAAGTATATGCCCGAGTAGACCAGGAGTGACAAGGTGTGGACGGCAGGGCATTAAGCAGCATATTGGGTTTATTATCTATAGAGAAATCACTATCTAACTTCGCTTTAGAATCCTCATATTTTGATTTTAATAATTCGTATTTCTTCATTATTTTTTTCTTTTTCATAAAACTACTCCTGTAGTTATAGGGTTAGATTCTATATTTAGCGCTACACCAATTTGATGGTGCTTAGGTTGAACACTGCGAAACCAGCTATTCTGAGGTAGGCGTAATACAGATTTAAGGTCATCAGAAAAACCAAGGTCTTTAGCCATGCTGTTAATTGCATCGACAGGCGAGACAATTTCATATTCAAGCATAAATAGAAAGATTAATGGTGATATACATGGGGGTGTCACCAACGCTTCTAAGCCATAAGGTGTTTCAACGATAACGGTGCCTGGAAGAAGCTGGCAATTTATTGAATTTCCCCACCTATCAGGAGCTTGAGCGTCATAATTTTTACGTATTATTCGAAATGGACCAATTCGATAATAAAATGGATGTGGTTCAGCACGCGGAAACAGTTTACGAAATCTATTCTTGTCAGAAATAGATGACATAGCAGCTTGGTTGACTTTCCCTATTTTGATCTTTTGCTTTATAGCTGCCTTATCTTGTTTAAATCCACCTCTAGCGATAATAGCGTTTTGCCATGGATGATGTGGCGATGGAGAGGAGACGAGACTAATCTCACCCTTGTCACTTCGTATCATATTTAGCTCCTATAATTAAATTTCTTGTTGGTTCTATTTGATTAGTTTTTTCATTATTTTGTTGACTTATTCATCACCTCCTTGAATTAATCTCTGTTCAATCAGTAAGGAGATATCGGACTCTAATAACCGACATGCACGATTGATCTTAATGCGGCGAAGAGAACCTTGATCGATCAACGTATAGATAAAACGTTCACTGACACTCAGTCTTTTTGCTGCTTCTTTTACCGTTATCAGATTAGGAGATGATTTTATAGAACTTGGTGGCCCGTTAGGTTCATAATGTTCTAGGGCATTTTTGATGACATCAGCTCTTACCCCCTTTATTTGATCTTTTAAAATCAACGCGATAGCGGTAAGACTGTCATCACTAATATTTGAAGTATCCATATAGTTCCTTTATTATTTAATATTAATAATAAATAATATCATAAAACTCTTAAGACAAAGTATTTGCATATTCATTTTGGTTCGTTAGATTATTTAATAACGAACTATAGAATGAATTAGAAAAATGGAGTTAATAATGGAATATTTTGTAACCGATGAAGCCAGAGAAATAATTCAAAGTAAGGTAAGTGAAGATAAGAGCTTACACCAACGTGCCCGTGATTTAGGTATTTCATGGACAACGTTTTATAATTTGGCATTCAAGAATAGGACAACTATAAAAAGTAAAATATACGATATACTCGCCACAGATCCCTGTCTGAAAAAACATTTAATCCCTATAAAAGATGACCAGAGAGTCCCTAAAGTAATAGTTGATTTCTTAAAAAAACACACCCGTGAATACTATCAAAAGATTCCATGTATTTTAAAAAAATATCTAGGTGATATATCTCTTAGTGATGTAACTAAAATTAGTAACAAAAAAATAATTAGTTACTCGAAATTAAAACATGGAAGTTTAGATCAACAAAAAACAGCATCTCTTTATGAAGTTATAATAAGGGCATACACAACACTAAAGTGTCACCACAAAATTGATTTAAATAAAAACATAAAATCACTTTATGAAAAACAATTCGCCAAAGAATTAGAAATAGCACAATACATGACACAGAACTTCTCATGTAAAATGATTTCCATTGACGATGTCAGAAATAACGGTTTTTTATCATCATTAAAGAATTCTAAGATGCAAGTATATAGTGCTCCAAACCCATTCATTGATTCATGTATAAAAACTGACACGGCTTATAGTGGTAAAATATTTTATTTGAAAAACCTTATCACACGAGGAGTTTTAGTCATAAACAATACCCCTGCTATTGACTTGAATACTTCATCGAATGATGACATCATTTTTGCATTTACTAAAATAATCAATCCAAACACGCATTATAGTACCCAACACCATAAATCATACTTATCTTTTTATGGTCAAGGCACTATTGATATCAAATATAAAAAAGTAATTATATACGATTCTTATCAAACGCACATACACGTTATTTTAGAAAAACTTAACATTCCAAATGGTATATTTAGGAACCCGATCCAAATGAATGACAACGAAACTTTAGATGATTTTTTATGTAAAGCGGAGTTTGAGTTCAAACCGTATAATGAATCTAATATTATATTTGTAACTACAAAAGATCAATTTGGTCGATTGGCAGTCAAAGTAGAGATCCCATGGGATGAGACTGAAGCTATATGCAAGGGCTTTAGGTAGTCTCGAAAATCTAATTTTGTGAAGTCAAATAAAGAATTAGAAAAGAACTACTTATGACAATAGCCAAGACCTTTAAACAAAGAACAACAAAACACCTAACTAACTTATAAACAATAAATTACACTTGTTTTAGTACTATTCATTCATACTAGTTATGAAAGATCTACAGGATATGAAGAGGCAGACTATTGTGAGTAGCCAAAAGTTTTAATTATGTCTTTTTAAAACATTGCCTATTTTTTAGTTTTTAAGCCTATAGCTTGATACGCACTATACAATCAACACTTAAACCTTTCAGAGAATGAACCACTCTAAAATTCACCAGCCCCACTATTTTAAATAAATATTTTCAGATAATATATACAATATAATGTAGAGATACTGAAATGCTAAATATTCCTCTCAGTTTTGAGCTCAATATTTTGAAATTTAGACACCCTCACAACCATGATATGTAACTAACTTACTCACCATAATCATCTCAACATCATAATTTATTCCGACACACTAGGGATTCTGACTTGGATGACTATTTGGTAAGTATAATACAATAAATATAAAGACATAAATTCACTCACATATAAACACATAACAATAAGATATTAATAACCTTCAACAATCATCCCAAAATGATTATGAAGGATCTATAAGCCTTAGATGAAATCCAGTATTTCTCTAAGGCTTTTTTATTTTATATCTTATAGGATAATCCCATGAAAAAAAACCATAAATTATTTATATTTGGAAATGTTATTTTCCAACTCTTTATCAAAGCACTAAGTCGCAAGCGCAACATCTTTATTCGTCTTGACCTCAAGTTCCCTGCCAACGAAATTCTCTATAATGAACAAGGTTTATTAAACCAATTCCTAAAAGATTTCAGACAATACATGATTCGCCAATACTACAAAAAAGAACTAAAAGCATATTCAAAGAAAATGAGTACCTTCAGCCCCTACGGCGAAATCATCTATGCGTGGAAGCGAGAAAAAGACTCTAGTGATCACGGCCACTATCACCTCTTCATTCTCCTAGACGGACAGAAAGTAAACAATAAGAAATCAGCTGTACTTACTGCTAAAAGAATCTGGAATAATTTCTTTGATCCCGTAACAGAAGAAGACAAGAAAAAAGGAATTAAGTTCTACAATAATGGCTTAGTTAGCTACAGAAGTCATAATGAAGAAAACGGAATACGCCTAGACCAATACAACTACCTCACCAAGGAAGATAAAGAAAACGGCTTAAGCTATCCATCAAAAGATTTCCTCTTCTTCCTAAACTCCGCGATTAGGCAATCCCTCTACCTTGCGAAATCAAGAACCTCAGACTGTTTTGATAAAAATAACAATTGCTGGAGCACGTCCTCTCTTCCCAAGAAGACTGAGATCCACGAACCTTCAACTGAAGCCTTATCTCTTATGTTCGGAGAACGATTTAACAAAGAACAACTGATAGCTTTGTCTATGATCCTTGAAGGTATTAGCGTTAATATTGACGGCCCTGGAGGAACAGGTAAATCTCGTATCATCAAAGAAGCGATAGCTCTTACTAAGAGAAAAACATTAATTGTTTCTCCGTCAGCGTCAGCAGCACGACTAGTTGGTGGAATCACAATCCACAGCGCCTTTGCATTACCATTGGAAATACTAAAACCTGATCAAGTCCTCCCTAAGTTATCAGTAGAGCAAGAACGATTCCTTTCTTCAATCGAAATACTAATTTTTGATGAATCAAGTCGTATAAGACCAGACACCCTGTTACACGTTGACAGAAGGCTTAGACAACTACAAGATCCACAAAAACCTTTTGGTGGTGTTCAGATCATTATGGTAGGTGATATGGCTCAGGGTTCCGCAATTCTTAGCCCTACAGAATATAGAGAATATTATAAGCATTACGGATCTCTTTTCCCTTTCCATAGTGCTTCTTGGATTTCAGCTAGATTTAAAAGAATTGAACTAATCCAAAACTATCGACAAATTTGCCCTTACGAAAAACATTTACTTAAATGCTTTCGAGAGAAAACATTAAAAGTGATGCAAGTTGGCCCAGGGTTCAGCCTTGACCCCATCAAGTTCTTTAACGAGAAAGTGCGAGAAAGTTCAACGCCTCCTGATAATGCCATCTGCCTCTGTGCTACACGTAAGCAAGTGAAACGAATTAACGAAGCTAAAGAAAAAATACTTAAAGGCTCCACCATCACGCTTAAGGCTATTGAGAATAATGGTAAGTTCAATTACGAGGAACAAGAGGTTGACCGAATCATTAATTTAAAAATTGGTTCCAAGGTATTGATCACAGCTAATGTAAAAAATAGAGAAGGTCAATATAAATACGTTAATGGAGATACAGGTATTGTTAAAAAAGTCTCATCTTCAACAATCATTGTTTCTTTGGACAGAGGTGACGATGTTGCAGTTAAACGTTATTATTATAAAGACAATATCAATAATGAAGCTCAAGTTCAACAATTCCCAATTGCCCTTGCTCATGCAATTACCATCACTCGTAGTCAAGGTATGGAATTTGACGGACCTGTCCATATTGAGTTAGCTACCGAAATGAAATATAATGGCCTTACCTACACAGCTATTGGTCGTGTAAGACGTCTTTCACAATTAACAGTCAATCGCTCAATTACAAAACACGATTTTCATGTAGCTCCTGAAGTTGAAATTTTTTATGCTTAGCAGGGCATTATGCCCTTGCCTATAGAGATGTGCTGACAGCTTGAAATGAGAACTAGGAGCATCATGAAAATGTCGCGAGATCAAGGGTTTTATAGAAAGAGTTTTGCTTTATATCAAAAACTAAAAAAAGACAACCAATGATGATTGCCTTCCTTTTTTAGTCAATTAGTCAGAGAAAGCCACTCTGAAAATTGAACTACTTGTTGCTACTGTATCGGATGAGAATTCAATTAACTCAAAACTTTCATCGTTTGGATGAACAACCCATTTTAATGAAATTATTTCTCCCTCTTTATAAAAACCTGTTTCTAGGTATTCTGCAAAGAGGTTTTTCACTAAAACTTCTTGTGCTAAACGGAATTCTTTCCCGAGATTTTGACCTTCTTTTTGCATCGCTCTTCTTAAATCATACAACTTCTGATTTAATTCACTACTCTTCTCTTTCATTCTTTGAACTTCAAGCTCCATAGGTTTAAGCTTTTTATCATACACAGCTTTTTGCGCTTCGTATTTAGGGTTATTTCCGTTCAATGATTGAGGGAGTTCATTTGTTCTTACAAAGTATAGCTTCTCTGATACCTCTTTTAGCTTAGATCTTAAAATATTAAGTTCAGCTTCTAGCTTTTTAGTTTGAGATATCCCCTCTACTTGAGGTCGATTGGCTTGAAGAATCTTTAGCTCTTCCATGAATTTCTGAGACATGTTGCTTCGTACAATACTTTCTCGGATATTCTTATGCGTTTCAACCCCTTTAGGGTAATCTTTTGCCAGAGCTTTAGCGCGAAGACCTTCACTTATCTCACCGCTGAAGTTCACAAAAGTCTTCCCCCCCTTTTCTTCACTCGACCAATCTGTAGAATCAAAATTAGCATCTAGAACATTACCTATAGTCCCTTGAGGATAGCTATTCATTGTTCCATCCTTGACCAATGTTACATTAGAATCACCACAACTTGTCAGCAATGAAACCAATAGTCCAAAGAGCATGACTGCTTTCAACGAGTGTTTTATTATGTTATTTGTATTCATTTTAACTTTCCTTCTGGTTTTTTTATTAAAAACCAGCCCCTCATCCCAAAGAAAAAGAGCGTGGCTTGCTTCTTATGTAGCCCAGAAGAGGTTCGACCAAGAACCCACACACGAGTACACGCAAAACAAGTCACGCCCTAAATTGGGGCGTGACCTATCTCTTGTTTTCGTCCGTGTGTATAAATTTGGTCGATTTCTTCCGGAACGAAAATCATTAGATAGAATCTAAAATTATGTCGTTCAATATAACTCATGACCTTTAAAGTCAAAGAGTCTTTTAGTTTTCTATCTGACTTATCTTTTATAGAGTAAATACCTTTCGGCAATGGACGCAGATCCATTTATTTTCATCAGCGCCACTAAGTAATGTGAGGAAAGAATCAATCCTAGATTTTAAGCCTGAATTTCTCAAACTAGATTGAGCCTTAACTCTTTCCATAGCGTGTAAACGCCTTGAGCAAATAGGACATACGCAATTCTTTTTCATAGCATCCCCTCCTACGCAGTCTTTCCCGTCTCTGTTTCATCAGCTAAGGCCTCAGAACCCATGGGTTCAACTTTGTTCTCACAATCACCCTTGATGATATTACAGGTGTAGCATACGAAGCGATTGTCGAGATGAGAGTCAACATACTGACCTGCACGTTTACCGAGCTCTCTACCTGCTAAGTAAAAAGACGCTCCTGATAATGCGGCGTGGCCAACGACACCTAGAATTGGGCTTAAGGGTTTTACGTTATTTAAGACGCGAAAAATGCCTGCCGTCCCACACAGACGACCACCCCATTTCTTAAATTCGGGTTCGTTTTTAGGCAAAATCTTCATGTGTTTAGAACAGCCCGGACATTTTGGATTTTTCATAGTATTCTCCTTTTGTTTCTTGTTGGTTTTTGTATGATTCACTTGTGATTTCATACAACTTTTTTTATAATGGATCAGCGCTTCTTGCTGCCATCTATCAAAGATAAGAATGGCTTCACTACTCAATAACTCAGTGATGACTCTAATTTCTTCATCCTCATCAATGACAATAGTCATCTCAGGTTCAGACATCTTCAGCACAGCCCTCACGACCTCGTCAATCGTAGTTTGCTCAACCATGATTTTACGAAGTATTAAAATGAAGGAAGCTAAAAGAGCTGAGTTATTACAGGTCATGAGGGACACCTCCCACTAAGTGAATGACTTGAACTTTCGTTCTTCTTAATGGTTTTGACTTGAGGCTCTTGAACTTCTCACGCTTACGCTTGATACGATCCATTTGAGTCTTGCTGTAAAAAGATTCGCGCTTCCCACAAACTGGGCAGTCCGTATTTGTGATGTACAGTCTACTTATGGAACTGCCACATTTCTTACAGCCAATTGTCTTGGATTTAGTTCTACGAATTTTGAGTAGTAAATCAGCTTCTAAAGTCACAAGTTCACGCTTAGCTTTACAGCATTGATCCATGATCTTTTGAGAAGCCTTATCAAATATATTGCCCTCACCTACGAATGGTATGGCCATTGCCCTATCCCACTTGCAGTGCTCAGCCTCAAGATAATCACGTGCCTCCGCTTCAGAAGCGAACGGTTTAATTTCTACGAATTCAACACCCAAGGGCATGATTCCAATGTGCCCAGCATATGTATCATTCCCGTATTGCTCACACTCTTCTACTTGCAATTCTCGATGATGTTCTAAAAGTTCAGATTTACTTCCTCTGTAGGTGTAATAGTTAAATTCAGCACCCATAATTCACCTCCTTAGGCGGCTTGTTGTTTTGATATTGACATGAATCCTTCCTGCCGAAAACTCAGGAAATGATGTTTTTGTTTGTTTAAGCAATAGCCCACAATCAGGTGGTCAATGACCTCAACGCCGAGCAGTTCGCCAGCCTCTTGTAAGTTATTAGTTATTGTTCGATCCTGATGAGATGGAGTAAGGACTCCCGAGGGGTGATTATGAACCACGATTATTTTACTCGCGCCGTTAATCAAAGCTGGACGAAACACCTCTCGACAGGCTACGTGCGTGCGGTCAACTAAGCCACGACTCACTTCGCAGTAGCCAGTAATGAAGTTCTTAGTATTTAAAACAAGGACGATAAAAACTTCTTGCGCTTCATCCGCGACCCCAATCGTTTTGAGAAAATCAAACACGGCCTCTGGTTGATTCGCCTGAACAGGTTTTAGACCTGGTACAGGCTGACGAACAGCTTTTACCTCATAAGCCCAGTGTTCCTTTACGGGGAACTTAATCAGTTCTGGCTGCATTAGGCACTCCTCGGTTTATCAGGAGAATGTATTAGGCGCATGCCATGTAAGGGAAAAAGCAATTGTTTACACTGAGCCACATCTTGCTGATTAAGCTTAATTTTTATAGGCGTTAAATAATCTAATTTTTCATCCTTGCATTGATAGCTACTGGCTCTTAAGCAAGCCGCTTCCAACTCATAGCAGAGTTGATCATCTTCCATGACTTGTAAGCATTCAGTTGCGGGTAGTTCATTATAAAGCAATTCAATAGGATCTATTTCTTCATTCACGAGGTGGCTTGTAAGCGCACCATTGATAAAACTTTGAAATGGCAGCTCCATTTGAAGAACTTGCTTATTTAGGGTATTGGCAGTGATACGCATGGCGCACCTCCATTTGTTTGTGGGTTAATAATAAAAACCCGGGCAGCGTTTAACTGTCCGGGCTTGGTTAGAGAATATGTTCTTTGGAATTAGCTTGAATTGACCTCAAGGTCATAAATCCCCATATTGTAATAAGCTACAAAATTCTTTTGCCAAATCTTGAAGAGTTCCGCTCCATGAGCGATGGGGTAATTACGTCCGATGTGAGTAAATCTCTTGTGTTGAAAACCGAAGTCAATTTCTTTCACAAGTTCAGCGTATGGACCGTGGCCAACATATGCAAAATCAGTGATGTACTGAATAAGTTCTTGTTCATTCACACGTAATTCTACTGTGTGGAACCCACCCGAGTCAGCGGAATAGCTTGGGTCGCGAAAATTCAGCGTAAAAGCTGTTCGCCCGAGATCATTGTCAATAATAATCGCCGCTAGAATTTCATTGAGCTTCTTGTTCATGGGTAATAACAAATTTTGGATATTCATCTGATCGTCCTTATTTTTTTTGATAAATACTCATGCCACTTGCTGAGCTTTTCCCGCCTGACAAGTCTGCCAAGAAGTACAAGCTCCAGAGTACTGACATCCGCCACAAGCAAAGCTAGTTTCATGTGGGTAGTACATCTCTTGCTCAACGACTCTATCTGCCATATGCACCAACTGGATGAAACGATTAAAATCCGTTTGAGTACGATTGGTCATGTAGCGTGTTACAGTCGGAGTCTTAGCCTTGGTGATAACGTCGTATCTAAAGAGCGATTCACGACTATCTATCCCCTGGCGCAAAGCGTACAAGTAAGCCGTCGCTTGAAGGTCTTTATGGCATTTAATCGCAGGCCATTTGGAGGCGGAAGTCTTAAAGTCCACAATAATAATACGTCCCTTGTTCTCCACCACGGCATCAAACTCACCGATGAGTGGTTTTGAACCAGGCAGATTGACCCTAAAGGGAACATCAGTATCGACAACTTCATCATCGGGATCAAGATTCTCGGCTAAGGCCTGGAGCATCTCCTGACCCTTCAATATATAATCATCGATTTCCTTACCTTCGGCAAGAGGCACATCAAAGCGCGAGTCATTAACCTCAGTCTGAAGAGCGTGAGCGAAAAAGTCATTCAACTCATTCTCCTCGGGTTCTTGCATATCTTTATGCAGATTATAGAGATAACTTGCTCCTCGATGAAAAGCTTTGCCGAACACTAAATTCATCGGCACGAACTCTGGTATCTCCTTATAGATACGACCAAAAGCATACTGCATCGAACAAATATTGAGGATCGAATTCAGTGCGGAAAAACTCCAGTGGGGATCCTTGCGCAATTCAGCAAAGTTAAGTTCAGTATTCATTAAGCAGCCCTCTGATTCTGTAGCTGTTCAATGAGCTGTGACGCCTGCTTCTTAGAGATCTTCCAAATGGATTCGACACCGAATTGATTCAAGGCCATAGCATCGACTTGTTCTTGACTTAATCCACGCTCGGCACCAAGACGATTTAAAAACGTTGCTTGCTTTTGAGATATTTGTGACGGGGTATTTTGGACTCCTGAGTACTGACGCCCTGATTTTGCATTTTGTGTCGCTAGTGTTGAGTTAACTTGTGGAGCTACAGGGTGTTTAAGCGGGATATTTTGCTTATTAGCATAATGCGCAATTTCCTGTTCAACCGTATTTTCAAGTAATTCATAAGCATCACGAAAGGCTTGTTGAACTTCATGATTACTTAGGTTTTCAGGGATGTCTTTTTCAAGACTGCCATAAAACGAGTTAGAGCTATATTGTTCTTGGCCTGGGACCTTTTTACTAAAACTGATATTGATCTTTAACATAATGATTTTTCCTTTTTTAAATAAAAAGCCGATAGGATCGTGATGATCCTACCGGCTTAGTTGATACTGATTAATTGAATGCTTTGGCAAATACCTAAGCGGCTACTTTTTGCAGTTTACTAATCAGGACCTGAGTTTGCTGATACTCCTTGAGTTTCTTTAGAGTATCTTTCTCATAGGCTTTGAGCTGGCGCGCCAATGATTTTAATCCGGCTTGAGAGTCACGGATCAACTTGTGCGCTTCATCAGCCTTGGACTTAGCCTCAGCCTGGATTTCTAGGAGATGTTCAATCGTTTGATTAATCTCTTCAATAGCACTTACTTCTGTGTTTTCATTCATAATGGGATTTTCCTTTTGTTGAATTGTTTTTGTTGAAGTTTCTTTAGCTTTTGGCGCGCCATACTTTTCTTGAATGTGCGCCTTAATAACTTTGAAGTCGGATCCACGCTTCGGCATGATTACACTTTGGGTATTGGATGAACTTATACAGATCGGAGAACTAGCATCGGTAAGATGAATTTGGACGTCTCCATGAGCTGCAATTAATGCATCTAATAAGAAGTTTGGATCGACTGCAAAAGACTTGGGTGAGTCATTACTTTGAGCACCAACAATACTTGCGGCGCGTTGACCACTTTCATCGTTCACCGCAAAGATTAATTTATTGTCATGCCAATGTAGACTATGCTCACCTTTATCAGACTGAAGCTGACGAATAGTGTCGCAAAAGAAAGCCAATTCGCAGCCACTTAAGTCAATTGTCGATTCGTAGCTCTCGGGAACGACCGTTCGCCAGTTTGGATACCCCCCCTCAACTTGCTGACACTGATACAACCAGGATGAGTTCGCAATCTGAATCGTTTTATGATCCACTTTGATTAAACTCTCCTCTTCGAAAATCTTAGAGACTTTCAACACCTTCGTTAGAGGAATGAGGGTATCTTGCTTAACTTGTAATTCAGTTTTAATATTTAATAAGCGCCGACCATCAGTAGCCACAAGCTTATGTGCCTCCGAGTCAAAGAAAATGCTATTGAGCACATCTTTAGCCGGATCAGTCGATGCTGTGTTGTATGCACGACGGTAATTAACAATTAAATCACTTGCATCTAAGCCCTCAGTTGATTTGAGTTCACTTAATGTTTCGGGGTAATTGACTGAATCAATCGTGAGATAGCTTAAACTCATCCCATTAGAGAATTTCACTTGAAGTTTTTCTTCTTCATAACGAAGCACCACTGAGTCGCCACGTTTCATGCCCGCAACGATTCTTTTGAGTGTCTCGGGGCTAATGAGAAATTCACTCGGCGTACCCCCCTGTTCTTTAGAACGGTACACAAGCGTTTCACTCAGATTAGTTGCCGTGAGTTGAAAGCCCTTAGCAAAAATTTCGACACAAACCTGACTGAGAAATTTGTTACTACTCTTGCTGAGTACTCGAGCAAAATTGGTTTTAATTTGTTGCAGTTCATTGTACTTAAATTGAATCATATCTTACTCCTGTTGTTTAAATAAAAGCTTCTTACGCCCAAAAGCGTGAGAGGCCGCATAACTAAATAGTTAGTTCATAGGAGTGATATATATGTGACTTGGCATGAGCTACATTTTTGGTTTCGAGTTTCATCATGTTTATTTCTTAAAAAAACACGGGAAGAAAAATCATGGGTAGAGCAAAGAAAGAATTGGAAATTGATCCTGCATGGGGGCAACATATCTGTAAAATCTATGACCATATCGTTTCGATTGCGGGTAAACAATTTATCGTTTCAGGTAGAGGCACATCCTCTATGGATCGAGAAAAAAAACTTAAGGCGCTGAATAAAATCTTTCACAAGCGTGCTTCATTCGATTCGTATCGTGCTCGAACTGGTCAGCATGTTATCGAAATTCTAACTGCGGAGGAGCTGGCGCAGGCCAAAAAAAATCAAGATTATACTGAAAAGGAAGCTAAGATACGAGAAGACTTTTCCGAACAGCTACGGTGTTTACTATATAAATCAGAAAAACTAATGAAGCAGGTTTCGTGCGTCGATTCGATCAATAAATATGAGCAATACGATGATTATTCATTCCATTTATCACTTTGTATAACGGAGAGTTATGAGAGGAGATTTGCAGGTTTTGATTTGGATTTTGCCATTCAGCTACGTGAACTGCGCTTAAAAATTGAAGTTGAGCACCTCAAGCATGAACTCAAGCATCGTGATGACTTAAAAATCAAGATGACAGATGATACATGGGCGCAAGAGCAGGAAGTGTCAGCTGAAATTCTCGAAGACCTGGAAACTGAATTAAAGGAGGCAAGGAAACGATCAGTAACTATAGGTTGGTCAGATCATATCTGCGATGGTGAGTATGTCATTGAAATTGGTGAAAAGGTCTTTTTAAATATCGCTAGAACTAACCTAGGCGATCTTCAGCATCGGCATTTTTGGGAAGACCGGCGTTCGCACAAATTATCGGTGTATTCGGAAAGTCTTGGTCTTAGCAAATACGGAGGGGAATCAAGGCGGGCATTATTGGGTGAAGTAGTTATCGATGTTTTAAGTCCCTTCGACAATCTCGTAGCAGAGCAGCAAGTTTCTAATAATACTCCGTGGCCTAGTGGGCAAATAAAGGACTGGGAGAAGAAGCTGGCTAATTATGAGCAAGGCCTGAAAGAAATTTTAGACAATGACTCAATTGATAATAAGGCTAAAGAAATCCGTGATCAACAAATAGCCATATTTAAAAATCATATCCAAAACGCAAAAACAGAGATAATACTGTTGACCGAAGAAAATGAGCTTCTGTTTAAGCCTCTGGAACGTGAAGTTTTGTACCTGCAGCGTGAAATATCTCGATTGGAACCTAAGCTGAAGAAATACAAAAAACGAATAACGGAACTTAATAATCAGATACAAGCGGATGCGCTCAAGGAAAAAGCTGAATGAGTCAATTTAATGAAAAGTATAAATCTGACCCACGATCAAGTCGTGAAATTATACAGCTATACCGCTCCGAGATTGAGGATGATGATTCTTCTACGAGCTTGGCTACGGTTCATTACCGTAGCAGCCAAGAGGAGTTTGACCTGGGACTCGAATATTGCCAAAGTGAAGACCGCTGGGATCGCGCCACAGGTGCAGATGTACTCGCTCAGCTCGACTGGGAGAAAAAGGCATTTTATAAAGAAACCGTAGATGTGCTGTTGTCGCTCTTGTCAGATGAGAACACTGAAGTTCTCTATTGTGCTACAGTCGGACTCGGTCACCGACATGATGCTCGTGCCATACCTGACCTCCTAAAACTTGTGGATCATGAAAGCGAGGACGTACGCTATGGCGTGGTACATGGACTAAGCAGATATGAAGATCCGGGTGCGATTGCCGCTCTCATCACATTGAGCAAAGATTCCGATGAAGATATTCGCAATTGGGCCATCTTTGGCTTGGGCTCACAAATTGAAACCGATACACCTGAGATTCGTCAGGCTTTATTCGAGGCCTTAGATGAACCTCATGATGAGGCGCGTGGTGAAGCCTTGGTCGGTTTGGCTGAACGAGGTGATGAAAGAGTTGTGAGTGCCTTGCTAGAGGAATGGCAATTGGACTCGGTTGGGATTCTCAGCCTTGAAGCTGCCGAACTTATAGCAGATCCCCGTTTAAATGAAACTTTAATCGATTTACAAAAAAGCCTGAATCTCGATGACGATGCCCGCATGGAAGCACAACTTGAAAGAAGCCTTAAGGCCTGTGCTCAAAAATAAACCTCATGGGTTCGCAGGCGTGGGATTAAAAAACACTTGCTTGTTCAAGGACTACGGAGTTCACAGCGCATACACGTGAGTTCGTTTTAACTCTGCTGAACTGAAGAGCACTCCTATTGATTTCAGGTAACTGTCCAGTACCTTAGCGTAAAAATAAATCGGCGGGAGGTTCTGTCGTACGAGCATATGGTTTACCCCTGTGTTTATGATAAGAGTTTTGTTCGGCTCCCTCCCATCTAAAGAATTAATAATTTTACGGGAAGTGTTATGATTACGGGTGAGATAAAAAATAAGATTGATCGTATTTGGGATGTGTTTTGGGAAGGCGGACTCAGCAATCCACTCACGGTTGTGGAGCAGCTAACGTACTTACTCTTTATAAAAGGCTTGGATGAGCTGCAATCCACCAAGGAAGCCACGGCGTCCATGTTGGACTTACCCGTAGATGCACCGGTATATTCTGATGATCAGCGTGAGCTACGTTGGAGCGCTTTCAAAGAACTCGAAGCGCAACAAATGTTTTCTTTATTTACGCGAGTAGACGACTCTAATCCCGGTATTTTTCAGTTCATTAAAAATCTACATGGCGATAATGATTCGGCGTTCTCACGCTACATGACCGATGCACTCTTTCAGGTTCAATCTCCCAAGATGCTTCAGCGCGTGGTGGAAATGCTCGATGAAATCCCCATGCAGGATCGCGACACCAAAGGCGATATCTACGAATACTTGCTATCCAAGATTGCTACCTCAGGCACACTCGGGCAGTTCCGTACGCCCCGACACATTATTGATCTCATGGTTGATCTCATGCGTCCTACACCTCAGGATACAATAATTGATCCCGCTTCGGGCAGTTGTGGCTTCTTGGTTTCAGCTAATAATTACCTGCGTAATAATCACAAAGAAATTTTTACTGATGGCGCGCTTAATCATCACTTCAATAATGAGATGTTCTACGGACACGACATGGACTCCACTATGCTGCGTATTGGCGCGATGAACATGATGCTGCACGGAGTTGAGAACCCCAATATCGATCGCCGCGATTCACTCGGTGAAGAAAATAAAGATGAAAATAGTTACTCACTCATTCTCGCTAACCCTCCCTTTAAAGGAGCATTGGATTTTGAAGCCTGCTCCAAGTCGCTGCTCGCCATGTGCAAAACCAAAAAGACTGAACTACTCTTTCTCGCCCTCATGATCCGCTCGCTCAAGCTCGGTGGACGCTGTGCAGTGATCGTTCCCGATGGCGTTCTCTTTGGTTCGTCTAAAGCGCATAAACAAATTCGTGAACAGCTTGTCGAAAAACAAAACCTTGAAGGCGTTATTTCTATGCCCTCAGGTGTGTTCAAACCTTATGCTGGTGTGAGTACGGCTATCTTGCTCTTTACAAAAACTGATGAAGGTGGCACCGACAAAGTTTGGTTCTACGATATGAAGAATGATGGTTTTAGCCTCGATGATAAACGTGCTCCTATCGAAGGCTCCGATCTTCCTGATATTATTAAATCTTTCCACGAACGAAATAATGGCCAGGATGGCCAGTCCAGGACGGCACAGTCATTCTTTGTTCCCAAAGAAGAAATTATTGAAAACGGTTATGACCTCTCAATCAACCGCTACAAAGAAATTGTCTACGAAGAAGTTCAGTACGATGAACCCGAGATCATTCTCGATCGTATAGACTCATTGGAAAAAGATATCGTGGCCGGTGTTTCCGAGTTAAGGGAAATGGTAAAAAATAAGTAAATATGAGTTTTTTTCTCAAAAGACTTTGTTTTTAATATCTCGTTGCATACTTTAAAGTATAATTAAAGAGGTTTTTTAGTATGTTACTTAGTTTTACAGTTGGGAATTTTTGCTCCATTAAAGAGCCTGTGACCTTAGATATGCAGTCTATGGGTCAAGTAAGTGAACTCAAAGATAATGTAATTGTTTCGGGACAGAACAAGCTTCTTAGGTCAACAGTGATTTATGGCGCGAATGGCTCAGGCAAATCAAATGTTATTGAAGCCATGTCCTTTTGCAAAAATTATGTTCGTGATTCTATCCGGAATCAAGAAGGCGATAAAGTCAAAGATCTAGTCCCTTTTTTACTCGGTGATGAGAAAGGCGAAGACCCCTCATTTTTTGAGGTCGAATTTCTAATTGGAACTTCAAAATACCGTTATGGATTTGAATTAAACAGAGAAAGTATAGTTGGTGAATGGCTTTATGTCTTACCCGAGAAAAAACGCAAAGAGCGTGAATTATTCGTACGGGATAATGAAATTATTGAAGTTTCCAAATCTTTCAAAGAAGGCAAAGACCTAGAGGATAAAACCCGTGACAATGCGTTATTCTTATCTGTTTGTGCTCAGTTCAATGGTGCCGTCTCAAAAGAGGTTTTGACTTTTTTTAGAAACTTTAATGTTATCTCAGGTATCAACGATGATAATTACAGCGGCTATACATCGAGCTTTATTGAAAATGACTCTAATCGTAAGCTTGTTTTAGATTCTTTGAACCAAATTGGTTTGGGTATTGAAACTATTGTAGATGAAGAGTTAACTGAAGAGCGTTTGCCGCATGACCTTCCTGAAAAAATCAAACAGCATTTACTCGAAACAAAAGTTCTTTTCTTTGAACGCAGTCGCTACGATGATAAAGGTAAAAAATGCGGCAGCGTAAAAATCCCACTCAGCGGAGGCGAGTCAGCGGGTACACAAAAGTACTTTCATCTCATGGGACCATTACACGATACCTTGACCAATGGCAAGGTTTTAGTCATTGATGAATTGGATGCACGCTTACACCCCAAGCTAACCTTGAATATCATACGTATGTTTCATGATCCTCAGATCAATAACAAAGGGGCTCAGCTTATTTTCGCTACGCATGATACCAACTTACTCGCGTCACGACAGTTTCGCCGTGATCAGATATACTTCACGGAAAAGAATAATATTTCTGCCACTGAACTCTATAGTTTAGCCGAAGTCAAAGTTCGTAAGGATGCCAGTTTTGAGAAAGATTATTTGATCGGACGTTATGGTGCGATTCCCTTTATGGGTGGATTGGAGTTCATTAAGCAGTTTTCTGACGAGGAGATGTAGAATGGCTCAAAAGGGGAAGGTAGCAGGATCAAAAAAAGCTCTTCGGGAGAAAGCGAAAAAGCAAAAGCGTGGCTATCGACGGATGGAAATACGCAAGCGTTACCTAATAGCTTGTGAAGGTCAGGAGACTGAACCAAATTATTTTGCAGAAATAAAGAATCAGTTACCGCGTGATATTGTTGTTGTTCCGAAAGGAGATGGACGCAATACCCTCAGTCTGGTTAAATGGGCCGAACAGGAAGATAATAAGCTCAAAGCAAGTGATCAGGAAGCCGACGAAGTATGGATCGTAATGGATCGTGATAGTTTTGAGTCGCATCACTTTGATAATGCGATCAAATCAGCAGAGGCCAAAGGTTTTGAATTAGCCTGGTCAAATGAATGCTTTGAACTCTGGGTATTACTTCATTTTGAAGAGATCTCAGTATCTTTACCACGTGAAGCTATTTATCAAAAACTCAGCGCTATCTTCGGCTTTAATTACGTACGAGAAGGAAAAAATAAAAACCTCTTTCAATTGATTCGTGAATATGGTGGAGATGAAGAACTCGCTATCCAACGCGCCGAGCGTCTCTGGCTTCAAGCTAAAGAAGATCATGATGAGGGTACACCATACTCCAGTACGAATCCCGCTACCGGTATCCACAAGTTGGTTCAGAAACTTAATTCTCACCGGAGTGTAAAATGAACAGAGTTCTAATTGGAGATATTAGTTCACAAATAAGGGGCGTCTCGTATAAAAAAAATGATGTAGTAGACGAGCCTACTGAAAGGTATACACCCGTTATGAGGGCTAATAACATTAATGAAGGTTTTCTTAACTATGATAAGCTTGTTTATGTAAAATCTGAAGTAATCAAAGAACATCAGTTGTTACAAAAAGGCGATGTACTTATATGTGCCTCCAGCGGTAGTTTAAACCTCGTTGGCAAGGCTGGGAGCTTTTTAGATTCTACCTCCAGCTCATTTGGGGCATTTTGTAAAGTATTACGTCCGGATACTAAAAAAGTATTTCCACGATTTTTTCATTTTTATTTTCAGTCACAGGGTTATAAACGATCTATTAAAGCTTTAGCTGAAGGCGCCAATATAAATAACATCAAAAATGAACATCTTGATGATTTAAAAATCCCCCTTCCTTCTTTGGAAGAGCAAAAACGCATTGCGGCCATCCTCGACAAAGCGGATGAACTACGCCAGAAGCGCCGCGAGGCCATCTCCCAATGCAACGAATTCCTCAAATCCACATTTCTCAGCATGTTTGGCGACCCCGTCACCAATCCCAAAGGTTGGGACAAAATTATATTCGATGAACTATTAGATAACATTGATGGTGGCTGGAGCCCTAAATGTGAAACCTGGCCTGCCACATTGGATGAATGGGGTGTTATGAAGTTAGGCGCATTAACCACCTGTGAATACAAAGAAGAAGAGAATAAAGCTATGTTGCCGGGCCTGGAGACTAAATCAAATATTGAAATTCAGCCTAGAGACTTATTGTTCAGCCGTAAAAATACCCACGAGTTAGTGGCTGCTTGTGCTTATGTGTGGGATACCAGACCACAGTTAATGATGTCAGACTTAATGTTTAGATTTAAGTTCAAAGCTAGTGCGGAAGTCAATTCTATCTATATGTGGAAGTTATTGGTGAATGAAAGGCAAAGAAAAGAAGTACAAGCTTTAGCAAGTGGTGCGGCTGGCTCTATGCCCAATATTTCTAAAAAGAATTTAAAAACAATAAAGTTACCTATTCCTCCGATCGAACTCCAAAACCAATTTGCTGAGATTGCCAAAAAGACAGAATCCTCCAAATCCCAAATGCAGCAGAGCCTCAAAGAACTCGACGACAACTTCGACGCCCTCATGCAAAAAGCCTTTAAGGGAGAGCTGTAAGATGGACTTCAGTGATGATATTTCAAAAGCGATCAGTCGACTCGTACGTAAATCCCCTGGTGATATTTCTGCATACATAGATCACGTATGTCAATCACGAGAAGTCGATGGGACAAAAACAGAATCACATTTTCATTTTATCCAACTTGACGGTAACAAGCGTCCTAGAGTATCTGATTTAGTTGATTATATCGTAAATTTGATAGTTGACTATTCGATTCCTAGAAGTGAAATAGAAAAAGCTAAAAAAGAGCTGATGACGACAGGCAGTACTGCGAGCCTTATGAAACTACAGACCAAAGCTAAAGGCCTTTTTGCAGATGTCGTGAAAACTGGAGAAGGAGGTGAACTACTGCTGTATACACTTGTCCAAAAAGTTTTGAATCTTCCACAACTCATTTGTAAAATGCCATTAAAAACAAATTCTCAGCTTCATTATAATGGAGCTGATGGTGTACATGTGGATTATGATAAGGAAGCAGATTGCCTTGCCTTATATTGGGGGGAATCAAAGTTGTATGCAGACTTAGGCAAAGGACTATCGAGTTGCTTTGAAAGCCTTGCACCTTTTTTAATAAGTGAAAACAGTCAGAAGTCTCCACAAGAAAGAGATATTCAATTAATAAGTGACCACCTAGACTTAGCTGATGACAAATTACAGGATGCAATACTTGATTATTTTGATAAAGATCACAGGAACTTTAACAAATTAAATTATCGAGGTGTCTGTTTAATTGGATTCGATGTTGATCATTATCCTAATAAACCAAACCAGAAATCAATTCCAGAATTGCAGCTAGAGCTTAATGAGAGGGTTGATAGTTGGGTATCATCAATAAAAACACAAGTCACCAAACATACAGATTTATCGAGTTTTCATATACATGCTTTTCTGGTTCCTTTTCCCTCAGTAGCAGACTTTAGAGACAAGTTTCGAGAGGCCCTTAGATGAAACTCAGTTTTCAAGAAAAAATTCTGCAACGAAGCTCATTTTTGGATCAGTATAAATCCTTATTAATTTCTTCGGCTATAGAGGAATTTCCACTATCTAACACTGATGGCTATTGTGAAAACGCAGTTGATGTTGATTGGCATAATATGCTTTTTTTTGCAAGTGCACTCAGTAAAAGTGAACACCATGAGCATTGTGAAAAGGCTTTACGAATATGCCAAGTATGTCTAGGGTCTTCCCAAGTACAACCTGAGCATAAATATGCCGCAGCTATAATTTTGTGTGAACTAAGTAATTCCATGACTTTGGAGCTGGCCTATCAACGTGATTTACTTTCGAGAGATTTTGAATCGAATTTAAGCGCGGTACATAAAATGAATTTATGTAAATCAAAAATAAAGTTTTCGATTTGCGATTCAGCTCAAAAGATACTGAGTGTTAATCGTTTTCAAAAAGATGTCTATGAAAACTATATGGCTAATCAATGCCTCAGTATTTCGGCACCAACTTCTGCGGGAAAATCTTATATTCTTAAAAAGGTGATTATTGATTTAATAACTCAAGAGACGAATAATTATACCATTGTCTATGTGGTTCCAACTCGAGCGCTGATAAGCCAAGTAGAACAAGAAATGAAAGAGTTGTTGCAAGAGAACCTGATTATAGATGGATATGTAAGCTCTATACCTAATGCCCCTGAGGGCGGGAACAGGTTCTCCAAATATGTGTATGTTTTTACTCAAGAAAGACTTCACTGGTTTCGATCTTCCAATACTAATGTATTAATTGATTGCTTAATTGTTGATGAAGCCCATAAAATAGATGATGGCTCTCGTGGCTTATTACTACAGGAAAAGATAGAGGAATTAATTACTGACCATCCCGACATTAGAATATTATTTAGTAGCCCATTTACCTCTAATCCAGAGGTGTTGTATAAAGGCCTATTACCAACCGATCAATGTAAACCTATCAAAACAGACTTTGTGGCTGTTAACCAAAATTTATTTTATTTACGATCAGTTTACAGAAAGCCTCGAAAGTGGATCCTATCATTAGTTAATAAAAACGACCAAGTCGATTTAGGTGAAGTACTTTATGATTCAAGACCTGACACAGAGATAAAAAAAATTGGCTTTGCAGTAAATTACTTTGGGAAAAATGGAGGTAATTTAGTGTACGTCAATACTGCAGATGTAGCAGAAAAAGAGGCTATTTTACTATCTGAATTGTATACTGAAAACATAATTGATCAGGAAGTAAATGATTTAATAGATCTATGCTCAAATGTTATTCATAAAAAGTATACTTTAATGAAAGCTCTTAACAAAGGAATCGCGTTTCATTATGGAAGTATGCCGATGTTGATTCGCTCTGAAATTGAACGACTATTTGAGCTGGGTAAAATTCATACTTTAATTTGCACGTCTACTCTTCTAGAGGGTGTTAATCTTCCTGCAAAAAATATTTTCATTCGGAAACCCTCAAGAGGTGTAGGTAAACCCTTGTCAGCATCTGATTTCTGGAATTTAGCGGGGCGAGCAGGACGATTAGGGAAAGAGTTTCAAGGGAACATTTTTTGTATAGATCCAGATACGTGGGTTGAAAAAGTACCTTTAGAACGTGAAAAAAATATTATTGCACGTGCCGTTGATAAATTAGAAGAAAAATCAGTTAAAGATGAAATACATTTTTACATTGAACAGTCATTAACAAGTAAATACCCTTTTGATTTCAAGGCTGAAGCAGCTTTTAGTTATTTTTATCTCAAGCGTTTAAATGGACGTTTAGATGCAATTAATATTGCTTTTTTCAAGGATGTATTCCAGCGTGTTGATGAGCTGATCACATTACCACGAAAACACTTAGTAAATCACCCTGGTATATCTCCTATAGGTCAGCAACGGCTATTACAATATTTTATTAATTATGATAAAAACATTACGGATTTAATCCCTGCATACCCAGAAGAAGAAGATGCGCTTGAAAATTATATTAAAATTGTAACTAGGATAAGTAAATTTTTATCTGGAGATAATGAAGCAATTGCATTCTACCATGCACTGTTAATTGTAAATTGGTTACGTGGGATGCCGCTATCATACATCATCAAAAAAAACCAAACTTACTGGACTAAAAAAGATCCAAAAAAATCATTAGCGACAGTCATTAGAAAGTCTATGCGAGACATTGAAACAGTTGTTCGATTTAAATTTGTTAAGTTTATATCTTGCTATGTTGATGTCTTGCAAATAGCGTTTCAGCAGAAAGGAATAAATGAGCCCATCGATGAACTCAATAACTTCAAAATATGGCTAGAATTAGGAGTATCTCAAACGACGCAAATAAACCTGATTAATTTAGGCTTATCCAGGCATACAGCAATTGAGCTCTCCAAATTACTCCCGAAAGATGACATGAGCCTAACAGATGTTAAAAAATGGATGTTAGATCAGGATTTGGAAACGCTGAATTTTTCATCAATTTATATTCGTGAAATCGAATTAGTACGTAAAGATTTTCATATCTAAAAATTACTTGTAGGAGGTTATAAATGATCAAGCTAGAGGACTTAAATACGACCCTTCCAGACTCCACGAAAATCGATTTTTTCGATGTCTTTTGGAAGGTGTGGTCGGTTAACGGTTTTGGGACAATGACTAAAAAAGATACGGAGTTGTTAATTTTTTCTTGTTTGCAAGAGGCCTTTCCTGATAGTGATGTAATGACAAATTATGAATGGGCTCAGACTTTGCGTTTAACACCTGCCAAAATTAAGACAATGCGCCTTGACGCACATCTGAAATTTGGACACCTTTTTAAAGATGAACAAGATTTCTCAAGTCATTTCCTGAATATTCAAAACGTAGATTTAAAAGGTATTAAAACTGGTAGCGAAATTATAGATGTAACAGTTAGTTTTGTTGTAGAAGATCCCGTTATTCAAATGGAATTAGAACAAAAACTTAAAGACATTGGTACCTACCTTGATTTTCATCGTAACCGTGAAGTTGTAAAAATTCGTCTCATTGATTTTTTTCGAATAATGGCCGAGGAAGATGAACGCCTATTGATCAATAAGTGGCTCGAAACTAAATCAGTTGAGGAAGTTAAAGCTAAAGAAATAGCAACGAGAGTTAAAGCCAAAGAGTACTCTCAGAAATCTGAGCTTGACAAACTAATGGATTTTGCGGATGATCTTTCAGCATTTTGTCAGACGACAAAATTGACTGAACATTTGAAGAAAATATTTAAAAGTCAAGGAGAGCGCTAATTATGCTTTATCGTTTATCAAAATCTCCCGAAGGTAAATTTGACTCAATAGAGCCTGTAGCTTTTAAAGACTTTTCGCACCTTGGACATCTTGAAAAGGATCTTGAAAATATTATCGCAGCGAACCTTCTAGATGTACTTTTTGAAGATAATCAATTAATGCCAATTTTTCAGGAGCGAAAACGCCAGGAAGAAGCTGATATTTACGCACTGAATTCTAATGGTGATTTAATTATTTTTGAATTAAAACGTGGTACAACTGGAAGTAGTGCAGTTCATCAGGCTCTACGATATTGTGAACAAGCCGCACCATGGAATTATACTAAGTTACAAAATAAATACGATACGTATAGAAAAAATAATGGTTTAATACGAGTTGATTTAAGCGATGAACATCAACAAAACTTTGACCTGGATACCGCCTTGGAAAGTCATGAATTCAACCGAAAACAACTACTTATGGTTGTTGGTAGTGCAGGCAACCGTGATTTAATTCAAACAATTGATTACTGGAAAAAACAAGGTTTATCCTTGGATTTTGTCCCGTATCGTGTTTACGAAATAGGCGACGAGCAGTATTTCGAATTCTTCTCTATTCCTTATGACCGTCACTCAAATCCTGCGGAGGAAAAGGGAGTGATTTTCGATACTTGTCAGAGTTACATTAAGGATGCGACATCGTATATGCTTGAAAATAAGAGAGTAGCTTCGTTTGGAGACCAGAAAAAATTAGTTAACTATCTCAATAAAAATGATATGGTTTTTTTGTATCATAAAGGAAAGGGTATTGTTGCTGCAGGCAAAGTTAAAAGTGAAATTTGATAAAGCAAAAGATGCAAATTATCGGGAATTAGAATTTTTAACTACTATTAATGATATTGAGAAGCCTAAGTCAATGTCAGCGTCTAAAGTCAAACAAGTTCTCGATAAAGGTTTTTATTGGGCTAGAACTTTAAAAGTACCTTACTTATCAAAAGATGAATCTTTGGTGCTAGTTAATAGTTTGAATAAGCAATTTAAAAGTAAAGGTTAAGTTTTTCAGAATGAGTAACTTCACTTTCATAAAAGATATTTTCCCAGAAGTCTACGAACTAGGGGTCAAAGCCGAAGAGCATTTGAAGCAGGATAAACGCGCTTGTGCTTTTTATTGTCGATTGACACTGGAAGTGGCGGTGAAGTGGCTCTTTATCAATGACCCTAATTTAATACAGCCCTACAAGCCTAAGGGCTTGGGGGAGTTTGTCTATGCACCCGGATTTCAGCAGCTGGTTCCACGTGATGTTAATGACGGGGTACATTTTGCAATCAAAGTGGGGAACCATGCGGCTCACAGCAAGGGTGCGCTCCGTGAGTATGAGTTGGTAACGGCACTGGAGGCGGTGTTCAGCTTTGTGAAGTGGCTGGCGCATTATTATACCGATGCGGAAAAGAATATAGCTTTTGATCTCAAAAATATTCCCGATCCCACGGCTGAAGTCAAGGGCTTGAAGCAGGAAGAAGCCAAGCAGTTGGCGCTGAAGTTTAAGGATCATTTCCAGAAAGAGCTGGATCAGGCGCGTGAACGCGACGAAGAAAATCTGAAGCAGGCGAGCCTGCGCTCTGAGCAGGAAATCAAAAATCTCAAGGCTGAGTTGGCGGCACTCAAGACGATCAACGAGCAGGAGACATTTGAAAGTGACTTTGACCCCAACGAAGAAGAGACGCGTACGCTCTATATCGACTTGTTGCTCAAAGAAGTTGGCTGGAACTTAGAGGGCGCTAACGATAAGGAATATAAAGTTACCGGCATGCCCAAGGCGGGTAAAAATAAGAGTGGTATAGGATATGTGGATTACGTGCTTTGGGGGGATAATGGTAAGCCCTTAGCAGTTGTCGAAGCCAAGCGTACTATGCGTGATGCCAAGGAAGGAAAGCAGCAGGCTAAACTGTATGCTGACTGCCTTGAAAAGATGCACGGTCAACGACCGATTCTTTTTTACACTAACGGTTTCGAAACCTTCATCTGGGATGATACGCAGTACCCCGATCGATCCGTTTATGGTTTTTATACAAAGAAGGAGTTGGAGACGCTAATTGAACGGCGTTATCAACGCGCCTCGATTTATAGCTTGAGTGTAGATAAAAACATTGCTGGGCGTCCGTATCAGGAACGAGCAATTAAAAAAGTTTTAGAGACCTTTGAAGAAAAGCGGCGTAGAGCTTTGTTGGTGATGGCGACGGGTAGTGGTAAAACGAGAACTGCGGTAGCCTTGGTCAAATGCCTGACTGAGGGCAATTGGTGCAAACGTATTTTATTTTTAGCCGACCGAAAAACGCTGGTGGGCCAAGCTATGCGCAAGAGTTTCCGTCCCTACTTGCCGAACCTCTCCATGGTGAATCTTCTCAAAGAAGAAGAGAATAACAAAAGTCGTATGGTGTTCAGTACTTACCAAACGATGATCAATAAAATTGATGTTCTCAACGAGGATGGGACGCGGCAGTATGGCGTGGGTCATTTTGATTTGATTATCATCGATGAATCACATCGATCAATCTATAGTAAATACGGCGCTATTTTTGATTACTTTGATGCGAACCTAGTTGGCTTGACGGCAACACCCCTGGACCAGCGCGATCGTAATACTTTCGAAACATTTGATCTTCCCGATGGTCAGCCTACAGATGTCTACAGCTTAAAAGATGCCGTCGATGACAAATTCTTAGTTATGTACAAACTGAAGAAACCGGATCTTAAGTTTCCAAGTCGTGGTATTAAGTACAGTGAGTTGCCACCAGAAGAACAAGCGCATTATGAAGAAACTTTTACCGATGAACTCACGGATGTAATACCTGAAGAAGTGAAAGGTGAAGCGGTCAATAAATGGTTGTTCAATGAGGACACGGTACGCAAGGTTTTAGACAAGCTCATGACTGAAGGCATTAAGGTTGAAGGCGGAGATAAACTGGGGAAAACCATTGTCTTTTGTCGTTCGCGTCAACATGCGGAGTACGTGGTCGAAGTTTTTGATAGGATGTATCCCGCTTACTCTGGTCACTTTTGTCAGGTTGTTCACAACAAGTGTTACGATCCTCAACAGACTATTTTAGATTTTGAAAAGCCACAGCTGATGCCGCAAATTGCGGTGTCGGTGGATATGATGGATACGGGTATAGATGTACCCGAGGTAGTGAATCTGGTGTTCTTCAAATCGGTGAAATCGAAATCTAAGTTCTGGCAAATGATTGGGCGGGGAACACGTACCTGTGAAAACTTGTTTGGCCCAGGTAAGGACAAAAAGGATTTTCGAATATTTGATTATTGCGGCAACTTCGACTTCTTCAAAGTCAATGCCGAGGGTTTTGAAACGGGCGCGCCGGAGAGCCTGATGCAAAAAATGTTTAGGTGCCGAAGCCGATTAGCTTACTATCTGCAGACGGCAGAGTTTCAATCGGTGCCTGAGACGCAAGCCTTGTGGGAAGAGTCGATTTCTTGGATTCATGAGCAACTTTCAGGCATTGATTGTACGGGTGCCTTGGTTCGTAAACATCGTCGCAGTATTGAACTTTTGTCGACAAAAGAAGAATTGCGTTGCCTGAACGAAAGTAAGTTGAGTACACTCATTAAAGACTTAAGTTCTTTACCCATGCCGGGTCAGCGTGAAGAAGAAATGAAAAAACGCTTTGATGTTCGCATGTTGAACCTGATGATTGCTATAGTTGAGGCGAGTAAGCAAAAACAGCCTTTGATTAAGGGAGTGATGAAAACCGCCGAAGATTTACGTCAAAAAGCGGGTATTCCCAGTGTTAAGGCTAAGCTTGAGTTGTTGAATCGTGTAGTTCAAAAAGAGTTTTGGAAAGATGTGAGCTTGGATACGGTGGATTACGTACGCAAGGAATTGCGCGAATTAATCAAGCTACTCGATAAAGACGATGAGAGTCAGAAAATTTATCACACAGATCTTAAAGATACGATTACTAATCCTGATGAGACTTGGGAAGAAGGTGAAAATTACGGCGATGAGTATGAAAACTATAAAGAGAACCTAAGGCGCTATTTCCTAGCTCACCCGGATTTAGCGGCGGTCTGGAAACTACAAAATAATAAACCCTTGGGTAACGAAGATCTAAAGGAACTAGAGGGGGTCGTTTACAGCTCAGTAGTATCTGATCGTGAACGCTTTGAAGAGAACTGTGAAGGTAAGAGCCTGCAAGCTTTTGTAAGGTCTTTAATCGGTATGGATGAAAAAGCCGTTTCGGAGGCCTTTAGTGACTTCCTAGATACCCACGCCTTCAACGCTAAACAGATTGACTGTATCAAGATCATAATGGATCATTACATCAAAAATGGTTTTATGTCCAAGGCGTTCCTGCAGGAGCAGCCGTTCAAGGGCTTCTCGGGAGGTTTTATCGGCCTCTACGGCCAAGATAACGCGCTGAAGCTGGTGAGTGTTATTAATGAGCTCAATGAGGGCGTGATGTGATAACCCTTCACGGGGATAATAAGTTTCGGATAAATGTCATGGAGGACAAATGAATAAATTTAAACAGGCAGCAATTGCAGTGCTTCAGGAGAGTGGTGAAGCGCTACATTACAGAGAGATTACCAAAAGAGCGCTCCAGTCGGGCCTTTTAGAGACTGATGGACGGACTCCAGAGGCTTCAATGAACGCACAGATTTCTACTGAGATTAAGCTTGAAGGCAATAACTCAACTTTTGTGAAGATCGCAACGGCAACTTTTAGCTTGAATCCTAATCCCCCGAGTGACGATAAACCGTCGATCAATGCAGGATTCAAAGAGAACAGTGAGAAAGTCGGCAGTGGTTTCATTGGTAAAGCAGGCGAAC